>JAWSUP010000230.1:0-7129 GCA_033549405.1 Bacillota bacterium
CGATGGTCGAAACCCTGGAGCAGGATCTGTCGGCTTTCGCTCGCACAGGCAGCGGCGTCCTGATCGTAGCCGGTTATGCCGCACTGATTCCGGCACTGCATGAACACTACGACCTGCGCCTGTACCTGGATCTGACTCAGAAGACGACCATTCTTAACATGCGCAAAGGCCCCTGGACCAATCTCGGCAGCCATGAACGGCCGGCGATCAACCTGATCCTGCGTCGCTGCTATTACATCGACTTTGAAGTCATGACCGAGTTGCGCGGCAACCTGATCAGGAATGACGGCATCGACTACTATCTGTCCTGCGATCAGCCTGAAGAGATGCAGCTGATGCCGCTCGCGACTTTGAAAGATCTCTTCGCCATCATGGTCACCTACCCGCTGCGTTGCCGCCCTGTCTATCTGGAAGGCGTCTGGGGTGGTTTCTATTTTAAGCGGCTGCGCAATCTTCCGGCTGAAATGAAAAACTGCGCCTGGATCTTCGACCTGATCCCCATGGAAGTCTCCGTCGTTGTCGATCTCGATTCGCTGGCCGTCGAGTTTCCCTTTTATTCTTTCATCCAGACTGTCGGTGAAGCGCTCATGGGCGCAAAATGTGTTGAAAAATTCGGAGGGTACTTTCCCATTCGCTTCAACTATGATGACACGTTCCACAGCAGCGGCAACATGTCCATTCAGGTTCATCCGCCTGAGGACTATATCACCAAGAACTATCATGAGCTGGGTCGCCAGGACGAAAGTTACTATGTCGTCGCGACGGGGCAGGGTGCCAAGACATACATTGGTTTCAAAAACGGCGCCGATGTCGAAGCGTTCATTGAAAAAGCCCGCAGGGCGGATCAATATGGCGAAGGGTTTGACCACGATCAGTATGTCTGTGCCCATCCGTCCAAACCCGGCAGTCAGTTCCTGCTGCCAGCCGGCACGATCCACTCGTCCGGGCGCAACCAGGTAGTCCTGGAAATCGGCAGCCTGACAGTCGGATCTTATACGTATAAAGTCTACGACTACATGCGCAAGGACCTCGAAGGTAAGCTGCGTCCGATTCACACCTGGCATGGTGACAAGGTCCTGCGTCGTGACTTCCGTGAAGACTGGGTCCGCGAGAACCTGATCCAGGAGCCTCGCCTGCTGCGTGAAGGCGCCGGATGGAAAGAAATCACAGTCGGTGAGCATCCGCTCATCTACTTTTCGCTGCGCAACCTGGTCTTTGACGAACGCATCGAAGACGATACGCTTGACCGCTTCCATGTCCTGTCCCTCGTCGACGGCGAACAGGTCCTTGTCCGTTCACTCAATAATCCGGATCGCTTCTTCGTGCAGAATTACCTGGACATCATTGTTGTTCCGGCAACGTTCGGCCCATATGAGATCATCAACCAGGGGGTCGGACCGGTTGTTGTCCACAAAACCCTGCTCAAGGACGGTTTTGAAGATGACTGATCTGCAGAAGCCAGATACACTACAGTCCAGCAGCCAAAAATCAACACCTGACCGCACCTGCATCCTGGCGGTCGATGCCGGGGGAACGTCACTCAAGACAGCCCTGGTCCTGCCTGATGGCACACCAGTGAAAAACAGCCATCTCAAGGTTCCCGTCGCCTCAGACGGCAGTGCCGCAGCCATCAAGGCCGCCTACCAGGACATGACCGCACGCCAGCTGGAACAGGTGCAAAGACTGGGCCTGCAGCTGGCCGGAATCGGCGTGGCCATCTGCGGCCCGTTCGATTTCAAGCTCGGGCTCAGCCGCATGACCCACAAATATGCAGCCATTTATGAACAGCCCATGCGCCCCTGGTTTACAGAAATCACCGGACCTCTGCCGATCCATTTTATCCATGATTCGACCGCTTTCATGCTGGGTGAGACCTGGCATGGGCCGCATGCTGGGTACGACCGCATCTGCGGCGTCATGCTCGGTACCGGCTTCGGGTTCGGCGCCATGTTTGGCGGAGAAGTTTACCTAAACGAGCGCCAGGGACCAGGCATCATCCTCTATAACCAGCCTTATCTCGATGGTATCGTCGAGGACTATGTGTCCCGCCGCGGCATTCTAACCACCTACCGGCGTCTGTTGGACAAGGCCGGGCTACCGGAGCCGGATGCGCCTTATGACGTGCGCGAAATCGGCATCTGGGCAGATGAAGACGATCCGGTTTCCGTGGAAACTTACCGGGAGACCGGCCGTCATCTGGCCGGCATTCTCAGACCGGTGATCGAGCAATACCGGTTCAGCTGCCTGGTGCTGGGCGGACAGATCGCCCGTTCAGCCAACATCATCCTGCCGCCGCTCAGGGAAGGCCTGTCCGGCCTGCCGGATCTGCGCTGCATCGAGCAAGCGCTCCTGATCGACGACGCCCCGATCCTGGGCGTCGCCCGGGCCTGCTGGGGCCGGATCGAACGGGGACAATAACCAATACCAAATCTGTGTACTGTTCAGCTGTCACGGCAGCTATTCTACCCTGTTTACAAAGATCTTCACGCATGGCTTTACCGACATGGCTTTCCAGAATACGGACCAGCGGAACAATCCTGCGGGCTTCCCTGATATAAGGATACATGGCAAATCCGTCCTTGGTACCGAGCGCATCACCACGAGGTTTCAGATATAGGTAATACTGGGATTATGAGGCTTGGAGGGTGTTTTTGAAACAAGTTATCCACTGTCCACAGTTCCGGAAGCCGCCCGTCATTCGCAATATAAAGCTTATCATCGCAAACGCCGATTTGGATAGGATTTCCTGTGCTGTAATCTTTATGCACGATAGCATTCAAAATGGCTTCTCGAAGAGTTTCCAAAGGATACGGAAGCGTAAAAATAATTGACATATGCCCATTATTGTCTTACACTATAGATGCAAATCATTTGCATTAAAGGAGGGATAAATGGCTTTTGCGATGTACGCCCGCAGCAAGTTTATTTCGCGTGTGGTTCTGTGCCTGATCATTCTGTCGCTCTTGTGGCTGGCAGTAGCCTGCTCAACCTCCGGCAGCACTGCTTCGTTCGATCCTCGCCTGACCATTGCCGTGACCATCCCGCCGCAAAAAGCTTTTGTCACAGCCATTTGTGGCGACAGGGCTGATATTGTAGTCCTGGTGCCGCCCGGCAACAGCCCGGGCAATTATGAGCCTGACGCCCTGCAGATGCAGCGCCTGGCAGGCGCTGATGTCTATTTCACAATTGGCGTTGCCACAGAGAAAGCCAACATCCTGCCCCGTATCAGCCAGTTGCCGGTTGTCGATCTGGCAGCAGCCGTCGCAGAATCCTTTCCGGATCGCCTGATTGCCCCGGAAAACCGCGATCCGCATATCTGGCTGTCTATAAAGCGCGTCAAGGTCATGATCCAGGCCATCGCGGCTGAAGTCAGCCGCCTCGATCCGGAGCACGCTTCTTTCTACCAAGCAAACGCACAGGCTTACCTGATCCAACTGGATCTTCTGGAACAGGACATATCCGCACTGCTGTCCGGAGCCTCCGGGCAGACAATTCTGGTGTATCACCCGTCCTTCGGTTACCTGGCCGACGAATACGGCCTGGAGATGCAAGCCCTTGAACAGGACGGCAAAGAGGCGACGCCGCAGCATCTGCAGGAACTGGTCGACCTGGCCCGCCAGGAATCCATCAAGACCATATTCTGCCAGGCTGAGATCGACAGCCGTCAGTCAGCAGCATTCGCCGAAGAGATCGGAGCCGCAATTGTCGTGCTGAATCCGTTGTCAGAGGACTATCTCGAGAACATGCGCGCCATGGCCAGATCTTTTGCTGAGGCGACATCATGAACAACCATGTAAACAACAGCATGAACAGCCACGAATCCGACAGCTCGAACAGGGCACTGACCATGACTGGCCTGACAGTTCATTACGGTGAGCACGAAGCCATTTCCCAAATCAGTATGACCGTGGACCGAGGCATGTACCTGGGCATCATCGGGCCCAACGGCGGCGGCAAATCGACCTTGCTCAAGGCAATTCTCGGACTGATACCGACGACACAGGGATCTGTCCGGATCTTTGGCAAACCGCTGGCTGAAGCGCACGGCCTGGTCGGCTATGTACCCCAGTTCTCTGAAATCGACAGGACCTTCCCCATCACAGTGCGCGAAGCGGTGCTTACTGCCAGAACGGTCAAAGCGATCACGCCGTTTTTTCGCTATTCGCAGGCAGACCGGACGATCGCCAGCGAGCTGATCGAGCGTGTCGGCTTGACTGCTCTGGCCGGAAATCCATTGACCGACCTGTCCGGCGGGGAATTCCAGAAAGTCCTGATTGCCAGGGCCCTGGCCGGACAGCCACGCCTGCTGCTGCTCGATGAACCTACGGCCAATGTGGATGCGACCGCCCGCGGCCAGATCTATCAGCTGCTGCATGAACTCCACACCGACATGACGATCGTTATGGTCACACATGACATGTTGGCCATCTCTTCCCATATCGACAGCCTGGCCTGCCTCAACCGGCAGATGGTCTACCATGGCGAGCCGCACCTGGATCAGGAAACCGTCAACCAGCTGTACGGCTGCCCGGTTGACCTGATCGCCCATGGAGTTCCCCACCGGGTGCTCCAGGCGCACAAGGACGGTGATTGATGTGATCCAGGCCCTCCTGGAATACCAGTTCCTGCAGCATGCACTCCTGGCAGCCATCCTGGCCAGTGTCACCTGCGGCATCGTCGGTGTTATTGTCGTCGAAAAAAAGCTGATCATGATGAGCGGCGGTATCGCACATACAGCCTATGGCGGTGTCGGGCTTGGCTACCTGCTCGGGTTTGAGCCCATCATCGGCGCGTTTTTCTTTGCCATTCTGGCTGCGCTGGGCATCGGCCGGATCCGGCGCAAAGGACATGCCCGGACCGAAACGGTCATCAGCCTGTTCTGGTCCCTTGGCATGGCTCTGGGCGTGTTGTTCATCGCCCTGATGCCCGGTTATCCACCGGCACTGACTTCCTACCTTTTCGGCAGCATCCTGGCTGTAACGCGCGCCGACCTGATCTTAATGGTCTGCCTGACGGTCCTTGTCCTCTTGCAGGTCATCGCCTTTTATCACCACTGGAAAACCTTCCTGTTTGACGAGCAATTTGCCGCCATCCTTGGCATGCGCACAGTCTGGCTCGAAAACTGGCTCCTGATCCTGATTGCCATGACCGTCGTCACGCTGATCCGGATCGTGGGTATTATTTTACTTCTGGCCATGCTGGCAGCACCAGCCGCCATTGCCGCGATGGTCCGCGCTTCTCTTGGCAAGCGGATGCTTATCGCCATCCTGATCGGCCTTCTCATCAGCCTGTCAGGGCTGTGGTTGTCCTACACCCTGAATCTCGCCTCAGGCGCTGTCATCGCCATCCTGAGCGCACTTTCATTTTTCTCGGCCGGCTTCTTGCGATCCCAGATGCATCGTATGATAAAGCAAAAAGTCGCACGGCCTGATCAGCCGATTCCCTGAACGGAGGTAACCTCAATGGATGTATTCGGACCCGTCCCTTCCCGCAGACTTGGACAAAGCCTGGGCATCAACCACATCCCGCCGAAAACCTGCCCCTACTCCTGCATTTACTGCCAGTTAGGCCGGACAGACCGGCTGTCAGCCACCCGGCAGGTCTTTGCCGATCCGGATGCGATCAGCCGCAAGGTCGGCCAGGTGCTCGGCGTGCTCCATACCCAGGACAAGACCGTTGACTATCTCACGTTCGTTCCGGATGGCGAGCCGACACTGGACAGGCGGCTTGGCCAGTCCATCGAGCGTCTGAAGGCGTACAAAAAACCTATAGCTGTTATCTCAAACGCTTCACTCCTGTGGATGAAAGAAGTCCGGGAGGATCTGGCCCGGGCAGACTGGGTTTCGGTCAAGATCGATGCTGCCACTCCGTCACTCTGGCACCGTATCAACCGGCCGCACCGGTCATTGAACCTGTCGGACATTTTTGCCGGTGTCGAGGATTTCTCCCAGATGTTCCAAGGCACACTGGTCACTGAAACCATGCTGGTTGCCGGTTATAATGACAAGCCGGAGGAAATCGAAGCGATCGCCCGGCAAATTGGCCGGATCCAACCCCGGACAGCCTACCTGCTGGTACCGTCCCGGCCCCCCGCTGAGTCTTATGTCCATAAGCCTGAACAAGAGCGTTTACTGTCCATTGCTAAAACCCTAACTGTCATGGCTGGCGTGCCTGTTTCCCTGATGGCTCAAGATGAAGCTGCTGAAGATTTTTTCTTCGGCCAGGAAGTCATAGTCGACCTGCTCAAAATAATCGCAGTCCACCCCGTCCGTGAAGATGTCATCAAAATCCTGATCGAACAGCGTGGTCTCGATTTAACTGTAATCGACTGGCTGATCCGACAAAACCTGATCCTGGAAACCATGTATGAGGGGCGGCGTTATTTTCGCAAAAATATTCAGCTGGAAGCCCATCGACCGACGTGACGTGCTGTGTCGGACCAGTGAAATGTGGTTAAGGTTTCGCAATAAACCATCGTACCTTAAGAAAAAGCCCGACCTCTTAATGGCCGGGCTTTGTGGGATAACAATCTGATTTTTAAATGAAATTTTCAGTCCAAGGTTATATCCTTGGCAAAATAGTCTGCAGCTTCTTGAGCCTCGGTGCCAGGAGCAGTACGATGAACGGTGTCAGGGCAATCGGAGCCACATCAGCTATGCCGATCCAGACGACGCAATACCAGTATTCCAGCCCGGTGAAATACGAGAGCGAAAGGCTGGTGCTCAGGATCATGAGAATGCCGAACAGGACGGACCAGAACATCGAGATACCGATGAATTTTCCCTTCGAACCTTTCAGCCATTCGTCAAGCGACTTGTTCTTCAGCATGAAATAGGCCGGCAGGGCAGCGCTGAGACCGACTGTGATGCCATCGGCAAGCAGGGTGTGCGGTGCGATGAAATAACCACCCAGAAGCGACCAGACCAGGGTCCCGATATAGCCGGCAAAGAATCCGGATACCGGTCCGAAGAGGAAGCCGATCGCGGGGATGATAAAGGCGAATGTTCTGAGGTGAACGGCTCCGGGGATCAGTGGGATCGGGCTGGCATAAGCCCATAGGACGCCAGTCAGGACGCCAAAGATTACAAAAAAGATGATGTTGACAAAGGTGAATCTTGGCTTGGCTTTT
>JAWSUP010000231.1:0-7062 GCA_033549405.1 Bacillota bacterium
GCTGCTTTAGGATCACCCGCAGCCAGCCTTTGAACTGGATCATCCACTCAGGCTGATCGGGCGTATGCCAGCCGCCGCCGTTTTCGATCCAGTCGCGATAGATCCGTGCCCCGGTGTGCCAGTCGCCTGTGTGAACCGCATAGACCAGCGGTGCGCTCTGCCACCGTTCGCCCTGATTGAGCATCGGGTAGCGCACAACACCCATGCGCAGGATGTTCTGTTTGACATCCCGCTCGACGTGCAGGCAGGTTGACTGGTGGGACGGGTCATGTGAGCCGACATACAAGCCTTCGCCCTCGTTGTACCAATCATACCACTGCATGCTCAGCCGACCAGGATACAAGCCATTAAGGTCGGTGTGGTACTGGTCGTGGCGTTCATATTTGCGGAAACCGGCATAGACAGACAAGTCCGAGTAGGCAGGATCGGGAATCCGCCGCCCCAGGTCGACCGGCCAGGCAATGGCATCTTTTTGGTGATCGCCTGACAGGGAACGAACGCCCGATACGGCAGTAAGCTGCAGTTCCATCATGGGAGACGGGTCATTGTTGACCAGCTCAGCATAGACGGAAAGTGCCTCATCCGACAGAATGAGAGTCAAGACCAGACGGACCTGCAGATCTCTGCCGTCTCCGTGCAAACCGTCGTAGGTCAGACACAGAAATGGCTCTTTATTCTCATTCTGATCCAGATTGGCCGAGAAGGTCTGTCCTGTCGAAACGACTGGAATCTCTGTCCGTTCGCCTTCCTGGTAGATCAGCTTCCAAAGGTCACCCGGCTGGTAGACATACTCGTGGCAAGTCAGTTTATTATAGACAGAGACGACTTGTCCCAGGTCATTGAGCACATAGCGCATCGTTTTTCCTTGCAGGATATACATTCTTTGTTCACCTCATTCTCACTAATTTCTTAACAGCCTCTTATACAGTGGTTTCAATGAAGGCAAGATCATCTGCCGCGATGATCTGCCCTTCGCAGGCGGCCGATTCATGTCCGCGGTTCCACAAGATGCGCAGCAGGCGTTTGCCGTCTGCATGCAGATACTCGGTACGGACGAACTGCTCCGGCAGATCGGCAACGGTTGTGCAGGTGAAGCGGCCATAGATCAGATAATCCTGGAAGCGGCGCCGCAAGTCATTGAGCCAGGCCAGATGGCGGGTGTATTCCGGCATCTGACCGAGATGCCCCCGGCAACGGTGAATTGAGACACAAAAGCGCAGTCCGAAAACAAAAGCATATGTCAGGTCTTGCTTGAAACCGTCGTACTCTTCCTGAATCGTCCGGTTCGTGGAAATGATTTCGGGTAGCGTATAACGGAACAGGTATGGATAGATTGTCGGATCAGTTGGTTTGACCGGAGACGAGTTGTGCGTATAGTCAACTTGCGCACAGCCGATGTCGGAGATGTTTTCGGTTCCCAGGGCTACATCGCCAGAACACAGGTCTTTCATCTGGCGGAAAACGCCCGGACGGTATGACCAGTCGCGATCGACGCGGTTGCCATGGGGATGGTCCTTATTGAAACACAGTTTCGTGGGATGGCCGGCGATCTGGTCATAAAAGATCGAATCTGGCGAGAACTGCAGCATGACACGGCCCTGGTCGACCAGCCGGTCGGCCCATGCCCGTGTAGCCATGCAGCCCAGGGCAAACGACTTGTAGCCGAATTGGCGCAAAATAAGGCCCTGCCCGGCAAAATGATAGTGATCGCGGTATTCGTTACCGTCTATATCGATCATGGCAGCGCTGCTGCCGCCATCTTTATAGAACGAAGACTGGAGGTCGATCAGGCAGCCATTGGTATAAAGGATCACGCGGCCGCCATCTGCTTTGATCTCTTCGATCGCCTGCTTCAGCGCGGCAGCTCCGCCCATCTTATCATCTGGTTCATAATGGGGGTAGCTGTTGTCAAAACGGCCTTTCCACCAGCCGAAAACCAGCAACGTATTGAGTCCGGCAGGCTTCCCCTGGCGATACAGGTCCGGCAGGTCGGCATATTTGTACAGGATCTCGCCATACTGGTGCTTCATGATGATACGCTGCCAGCCTGCCATCTTGCGGACCCATTCCGGCGGTGTCTGTGGCTTATAGAAGGCGTTACTGATAAACGCTTTGTAGCAATCCGCACCAGATCGCCAGTCACCGCGCCAGACCGCCAGGACATGGGGCGCCAGACGGATGGTCTCGCCGTTTCTTAAAGCGGGGAATCCGGCTATCGTCATGCGCAGGTACGGTTCAGCCAGGCGGGGGTGCCTGCCGACAGCCGGAATACAGATCCGGGCTTCCGGGTCGTGCTGGGCGATGTAATAGAAGTGCCTGTCGCTCTGGATACCGAACCAGGCCATCGATGCACCGGTTCCGGGGTAAGCGTTGCCGAACCAGATGCCCCGTTCATCCTGGTAGCGATATTCCGAGTGGTACCGATCCAGGTTGTTCCACGGATCAGCAAGGCGCATGCCGAAGGCTCGCGGGTAAAACAGGATGTCATCCCGGGAAGATCCGCCCAGGCTGCGCGCCTGGACAAAAGGATACTGCGCTTCGTTGATGCGGACACGATCATCCTGGTTGCGGATGATTGGTTCAAAGCAAAGCACGTCGTCCTTTTCGGTGATATTCATATCCAGGATGATGTCGTATACGTGGCCATTGGCTGCTTTCAGCTGTGTGTACCGAATTGTCAGCCTGTCTTTGAGAAAAGCAAACTCCGGCTTCTGGTCGCAGGAACGGACCAGGATTTCCTTCTCATCGTCATCGTCCAGGTAAAGCCGGAAATAATCGCTCTCAGGATCAAAAAGCGCGCCTGTACCGGCAGCGGCGTACCGAACAGAACCAGACAGTACATCTATTTCCAGTTTGAGCAACCCTTGACCAAAAGTACGCATGGCAGATCCTCCTTCGGGGACATATGGGTTAGTGGCTGTTCGTTGGGATTACGTGAGCAGCCCATGACTGTGGCATCAGATTCGATGGTAGTCAAAGTCCAGAAGCGACGCCAGAATTTCCGCTTCGGCTGTGTAGTCGCCAGAGACGACGCCATAATGCTGGGTTACACCAATCTGGATGAGGCGTCCAAAGAATTCCTCGACCGGAATCGGACTGCGGAACAGGCCATGAGAATAGCCGGCCAGAAAATGAGGTGTTTCGACAGCTTCAACTGTCGTGCAGACCATTTTGAAACGGCCATTTGCCTGCTGGGACACATGCAGCATCGTTTTGGGCCCGGCGCCGATAACATGCCAGGCAAACGGCGCGCCGGCATGCTTGAAGTTCGAACGCGCAAAGCGGGCATCCTTGGCGATTTTTGTTTTCCCTTCCGGATTGCGGTAATTGTTCGGGCCGGCATGACCGGCGGCAAAGAGTCCGGTCCGCTTGTCGATGTGGAATGGCTCGACAAAATTGACGTCCTTCTCAGACAGTTTGTGCAGGATGTAGCAGGCCAGGCCGCCGCCGATATCACCTTCAGGCACGACCATGACGGACGCGTCGTCGCTGCAGGGCGTAAAGCCGGGTCTCAGGCCGATGTGGCGCATCAGGACCTGGTCGATGTCGTTCAGGACAAGAAGCTCAATGCCAGCATTGCGCGACTGGATCTCCAGGCCGATTGACGCTTCGACTGAAGCATAGAACTTGTCGCGCAGGATATCCCCGTCGGTCGGAAAGCGTGCCAGCACTTCATCCATAACGGCTTCTACCTGCGCTTTGGGGATCTGGGCGATCTCATCCTCCAGGCCGGCGACGGTCAGAAAATGCAATTCCGGACCCACTTTCATAAACAAGTCATAGGGATCGACATAGGTCGACCACATAGCTTCATTATAAGAAGGCAGAAGACCAAAAGATGTTTTGCGCAGCTGCATGCGGATTTTGGCAGCCTGGGCCATCTGGCGCGCGGTGGTCATAACCTCGGTGCGGGAACCGATAACGGTTCGCATCATGGGGCGGTTGAAACGGCCGACAGAGCCGGATGCCTCAAGAGCGCCGACAAGGCCGCCGGCCGTCAGGAACTCGATGAACCGGTCTTCCGTCAGCGAGTCTTCAAATCCGGGTTCGTCGCGGCTGATTGTGGCAAAAAGGATCGGCATGGTCCCCATGTCCCTGAGGAAGCGAATCCAGGCAAAATCATCGGACCAGGAAAGGAAATGGGCAAAAATCATGTCGACTGATGCGTTCGTGAACTGGGCGACAGCCTGATCCATATCCTCGCGGGTATAAACGACGCCGGGAAATACTGTGTCGGCAAAGTCAAACGATTGCAGCAGCGAAGCCGCTTCACGCTCCTTGCGCTCATAGTAGAACCCATGCTCTGTGCCCTCACCCAGATTGCGAAATCGTGGCGGTGAGATGAATAATAGGCCGATCAGTGGTTTTCGATTTGGTAGTTTCATAGAAGAACTCCTTGCAATTGATTTCCTATTTCGGTGATGATGGGCTGAATCAACCGGTTTGGCCTATTTTTTGCTTCTGAAGAAGACAAAGCCTCCGGTACTGACATCCGGCAAGACGATCCGACTGCAATCGGCATCGTTGCTGACCTCCAGTGGCCGCCGTTCAGATGGCGTGATCCATTCGGCTTCGATCAAGCCTTCCGGCAGACTGCCGGCGGCTTTGTCGACAGACAGAATCGTACCGGCTGGAATCGGGCGCTCCAGGGCATCGATATTGATCAGGCAGGCGATTGTATAGGCCTGTCCGCCCTGCTCCCCGGCGATTAATTTGACATCGAGCTGCGGCAACGAACAGGTAAACTGCGGCTGGATATCGGCTTTGAACAAGAGCCCCACGGTGTCCAGCAATACATTGCCCTTTTGTTCCCACATCCGATAGCCAAAGCTGCCGGCATCGTAAACAGCCACTGTATGATGTGCAGCAAATGCGCCAATCTGTTCTTTTTCCTGTTCACTCAGCCCCGCCAAGGCGGGGACGATCAGGAGACGGGACCCCAGCGTGTTCTTTGCCAGATCGCAAGCCCGGGCGAAATCAACACCGATACCATCGCTGCGCAGCTCCCGGAAGATCTGGCGCGTATGCGTCAGATTGCGTTCATGGCATTCACGCGTATTGATGGTTACCCCATTATCCTCGGCATCAAACCAGGCATTTGCCTGCTCGCTATAAAGGATCGATACGCCGGAACGAACCCGTTCGGCACAGGCAAAATCAGAGCCGATCTCGTTGATCAGTTGGTTCATGCGTACAGCCCGTTCAAATTTTGCCGTTTTCGTCCGGTTGTTGAACACCATGCCGAATCCTTCTGGTTCAGGTCCGTCGGCATAAGGATAGTCGGCACGCCATTGATAATACATGATGCATTTGAAACCGCTGCCGATCGCTGAATAGGTTTCACGTTCCCATTCATCGGCTGTCAGGTTGGTCCGCGCGTTGTATTCGATCAGCCAGGCGTGTTTGCCAAATGTCGCCGCGGCACTTTCAGCCATATCGAGTACTTGGCTGGCCAGGTCGTGCATCGGTCCGAATGCCGGATAATAGTGCGTAATGCCAAGAATATCCATCTTTTCGGCAACACGGTAATAATCTTCACCGCGCAGGATGGCGCCGGGCAGGGCAGGGCAGGGCATATGGCAGGTCAGTGTCTCCGGCAGGGCATAGCCTTGTTTGGCTTTCTCACTGAGATGGTTGAGATACCAGTTCATGCGCTCGAAATGGAAGAGCCGCCAGCTGATCCAATTCGATTTATCCTCGCCCGGTGCGGGGCGTTGACGTGGCGGCTGCAGTTTGGCTGCTTCTTCGGCGCTCTTTTGGCCACTTTCAACCAGCCAGGCCTGCCAGGCCTTGATTGAGTGAGGATTATAATCGTAGAAATGATCATTGGGATAGGCCGGTTCATTGTAGATCTGAAAACTGACAACCGAGGGCTTGTCTTTAAAATGAGCCGCGCTGACGACTGTCGCATCTTCATTATCCTTGAGTATTCCGGGGTGATTCAGGCAGTTGCGCACGAACCAACCCCAGTGAAAAGGCATTTCTTCATTCTTTTCATTGAGCATAATGGCATCGGTGTAGCCGGACAAATTGACGCCGTAGCCCTGCAGACGAACCATCGTCGCCATGTCGACTTCTTCTGCGCGCCTGATGATCGCGTCAATCAGCGGGAAATCAACTGTGACTTCCTGGCCTTCACGTTTCACATCACCAAGAGCGGCCATGCGTACGATGTTGAATCCGGCATCAGCCATTTCCTGCAGGTCTTGCTGCAGTTCACCGATGCGGTCGCCCTCAGGCGGAACAGGTACTTTCTGGACATGATAGGATGGGTAGTAAGATTGGCCGATTGCAAAAACAGGTTTGTGATCTTTTAACAAGATACCGTTCTTCAATTCGTACATATTGACCTCCTGGTTTAGCCTGATCGATATAGCAGGCAAAGATCTGGAGTCTGTACTTTAAGCATACACCATGGACAAATATGTTTCAAGATACAAACCATAAAGTGATAAATATTATTTATTTGTAAACAGATCTCTTGACAGAACGCCGACAGTCACCATAGTTGGCGCAATTTCTTTGAGCGTATTAAAGCAGTCGGTCAGTCGACTAAAAAATTTCATTTCATCAAAAAGCATTCATTCATGACAAATATTATTGCATTTCATCTGTGACCCCGATATACTAAAGCTGTTAATGATAATTCTGATAACCAGAAAATGAGGTGTCCAACATGAGTTTTATGTTCAGTCCGTACCCGTATGACGACTTGGCCGCAATCAATCGAATCGCAGTCCCTGACCGCCTGGTATCAGAGATCACCTGCTCCACCCAAGAAACCTGTGACCGCCTGGCCGCTCATATAGACAAACAGATTGGCGAAACTGGCCGGATCACCATTGGCATTGAGCCTTACCTGTCAGCTCCAGTTGACACACTGACAGAAAAACTCGCCCAGGCCTGCTATAAGCTGGGCCACAGTGTTACGATCCGCGGCACCGAGTCGCTATTCATCGACAGCACGATTCTGGAGCAGAAGCTGCATCCCTACCTGCCGGAAGACCGCGAGACCGATCCGGTGCTTCTGTTCGGCTCGCTTTTCGATGGCGGCTATGAGGC
>JAWSUP010000232.1:0-7049 GCA_033549405.1 Bacillota bacterium
GGCTTGCGCACAGCCCCGGCACGCAGCGTTTCCACAAAACCGCGAATCGATGTCAACGGTGTCTTCAATTCATGCGTCACATTGGCAACAAAATCAGTACGCATTTTCTGCAACCGTCTCGTTTCCGTCACATCGTGCAGCGTCAAGATTGCGCCTGTGGTATCCGCCTTATAAATTGGTGAGACAATGACCAGGAAAGTCGCCATACCCGTGATGGTTTTGAGATTCAGTTCAGCCTGAATGGAACGCTTCTCCTTGACAGCCTGTTCAACGAGCGCTTCCGATTCTTTGCTGTGGGTGATGAACATCAATGGGTAGACGGCCTTTTCGGGATTCAGGTCGCGTCCGAATATCTCCCGGGCTTTTCTGTTCATGAACGTGACAGCGCAGAATTCACCTGTAACCAGCATTGGATCTGTCATGGTGTTGAAAATGATGTCCAGACGTTCGCTTCTGTCCTGCAGATCCAGAATCGTTTTTTGCAATTGTTCGGCCATCCTGTTGAAAGACAAACCAAGTAAAGACACCTCATTGTCATCTTGTGCCGGCTGGTGTATGCGCACATCGTATTGACCTGCTGCCATGGCTCCCGCAGCGTTGGTCAGGTTTTGCAGAGGTCTTGTAATCCAGCGTGTCATCAGGGCGGATATAAGGATGAGGATAGCCAGCGCAATAGCCATTATGAGGGCAATCGCCAAAAAAAGCTCGCGCATTGTAGCCCTGCTGTTATAAAAGGGCATGGCAGTCCGGACTACAATATCCAGTCCCGGTACATAGTGGGCAACATATATCATTTCTGTATTCACGGTATCGCTGCGCCGGACAGCATAACCGACATCTTCGTTCTTAAAAGCAAGGGCTATTTCTGCGCGAAACAAGTGGTTATCCATCTGGCTGCTGTCTGCTTCATTGTCAAACAACACTAGACCTTGCCGATTGACAACTGTGACGCGCAAAGAGACTTTATCGTGGTTGAAGGCAGCCAGTGTCTGGTCGACTGCAGCCGCGGTCTCCTGACCGCCGATAAGTCGCTGGCTAATTGTCAAACCAGCCGATATCAGGTACTGGCGGTTATTTTCGTCGTTGTACCGGCTTATTGCCTGGTATGAGGCTAACCCGGTGATCAGAACTGCCATAACCAATACGGCAATCATCAAGGTGTTGAGTTTTTTCAGCATATGTGCACCTCTTCATGCTGGATAAGCAGTCCCTTAGCCGATCTGGTCGTTAAACCGATAACCGCGACCGCGCACAGTCTCAATCATGACGGGTTCGGCATCATTGTCTTCGATTTTCCTGCGCAATTGGCGGATGTGCACATCGACGGTCCTTGTTTCGCCGCCGTATTCAAATCCCCAGACATGATTCAGCAGATCGTCCCGGCTGAACGCGATGCCACGGTTCATGATCAAGAATTTCAGAAGTTCATATTCACGGTTGGTCATTTCAACTTCATGATTTTGTTTCAGCACACGATGACTCACGTCATCGAGCAATAGATCGCGGCAGCGGTATAACCCGTCCTGAGGAGATCTTTCTGTCTGGCCAGCCATCTGTAATGCGGCTGTCGTCCGGCTTTCTGATGATTGTCCGGGAGCCAGATCCGCGTTGATTTCCAGTTGCTTCGTTTTTTGGTAACGGCGATGCAGCGCATTGACTCTTGCCAGTAATTCTTTCATGCCGAACGGTTTGGTCAGATAATCATCAGCGCCGCTGTCAAGTCCGCGCACCTTGTCTGTTTCTGATCCGCGCGCAGTCAGCATCAGGATCGGTATCCATTCGTATCGGTTCATCTGCCGCAGCTTTTGGCAAATCTCATAGCCGTCCATTCCGGGCAGCATCAAGTCCAGGATGAAAAGATCAGGCATCCATGACTGGTTTTGTTCCAGGGCACGGAACAACTGACGTCCGTCCTGGAATGTCATGGGCAGATAGCCGGCTTCCTTTAAGTTGTAAGCCAGTAATTCTGCGATCATGTGGTCGTCTTCGACAATCAATATCGTTGGATCAGCCATTTCGTTTCATACCTGCCTGTCTTTGGGATCATCCGGATACCAAACTTCTGGCCAGCCGCGCATCGTTGCCAGTTTCAGCTTTGCACCTTCTTGCCCGCACCGGTCAATCATGCCTGTGCCGTCCCTGGATATAGTACACGACCCACTCAGCAACATTTTGGGCATGATCTGCGATTCGTTCGACATACTTACAGATTAACAGCATCTCGACAAGTTGGTCAACGTTCGCCGGATCAACTTTCATCAGGTGAACGAGATAGGCTTTAAGGTTTTCGTACCGTTCATCGATTTTCTCATCCATCCGGATCACGGATTCGGCCAGAGTCTCATCCCTCATCACATAGGCGTCCAGCGCTCCGTGAAGCATATTGCGGGCCATATGAGCTATGGTTACAACATCATGGGGTACGGCGACCTTATTCTCGTGCGCACACAAGGCCAGTATGCGTTCGCTGATATCGCTCGCATGGTCAGCGATGCGTTCAAGATCGGTGATCAGCTTGAGTGTCGAGGTAACGTCGCGCAGATCACTAGCGACCGGTTGTTGTCTGGCAATGATTTCAACACAATGATGATCAATCTCACGCTCCATATTGTCGACGATATCGTCCTGCGCCACAACAATTGCAGCTTTATCCGCGTCGAGATCCACTAAGGCTTCAATCGCTTCATTGATGGCATTTTCAACCGTTGCACCCATCCGGATGATTGACTGATGCAGCAGTGTCATTTCATTCTGAAATTCTATTCTTGCGACCATCTTGATTCCTCCAGATTATTCAGACTGCTGCCTAACCAAAGCGGCCTGTCAGGTAGTTCTCTGTTTCTTGTTTTTTCGGATTGTTAAACAGTGTGCCGGTCCGATTGTATTCGACGATTTCACCCAGTAAAAAGAAAGCTGTCAAGTCACTGATACGGGCGGCCTGTTGCATATTATGTGTGACCATGATGATCGTATACTTTTTCTTCAGCTCCGTCATCAGGTCTTCTATCTTTAAGGTTGACGCCGGGTCAAGCGCACTTGTCGATTCGTCGAGCAGGATGATTTCCGGCTCCACTGCCAAAGCTCTGGCAATACACAAGCGCTGTTGCTGGCCACCCGACAAGGATAATGCATTTTCTTTCAGGCGGTTTTTTACTTCCGGCCATAATGCTGAGTCAGTAAGGCTCTGCTCGACGATTTCGTCAAGCAGCGTGCGTCGCTTGATCCCATGAATGCGCGGTCCATAAGCAATATTATCGTAAACCGACATGGGAAATAGATTCGGCTTTTGAAATACCATGCCGATTTTTTTGCGCAACAAAGGTACATCGACTGTACTGCCATAAATGTCGATGCCATCGATGAAGACATGACCGTCGACACGGACGCCGTCGATCAGGTCGTTCATCCGGTTCAATGTTTTCAGGAAGGTCGACTTGCCACAGCCAGAGGGGCCGATCAGGGCTGTGATCTGATAGGCGGGTATCTCTATATTGACCGATTGCAGTGCCTGGAATGAACCATAAAAAAGGCTGAGGTTTTCTGCCCTGATCTGGTTCTCACTGCCGGGAACACTATGTTTATCGTTGCTTTTTACCTGTTCGGCCATCCAGCGATGCTCCTTTTCGGACATGGCAGATATACAGTCATGCCGGAATATGTGGCTGTCAGGAAATATCTTGCTTCATGAATTTCTTAACAGCACCTGAACACAGCATATCAGGTCATGATGTGCACCAGATTATTACAACGTTAAAGCTATGTAAAATGATATGTGGAAATGATCAGGATAGCACGACGACGGTGATACCGTCATTCTGGCGGCCCCAGTCAGGATCCTTGTGCAGGGCGGGCGCTATGGCGACAATCTGTCTGCCGGCGTTCTCAAAGGGACCGAAATTTTCGCCAGGACAATACGCTTTGATCACATTCGTCTTCAGCTGATCACACAGGAGCTGACGTGTCGCCAGACGGATAGCCCCGCCGGATCCGGATGAACCGTAGCCGTGAATGATCTTGACAGTCTTGACGCCAATCCGTCGCAGCGTCGACAGCTCAAGCTTTAGCTTTAAAATGGCAGATTCAACTTTTGGCCTGCCTTTTTCGAGATTAATCACCACGGTTGCCATCTTCGCGCATTTCCTCTTCCTTTAATGATATCTTTCATTGTATCATGAAGATAGGATACCAATCAAATGAAACGCGTCTTTTGGATCAATGGCTGTCATTAGTAGCGTTTGGCGAATTTGCGGCGGATCAGGATTGCCGACGCATTCAAGGTGAACAAAAGCAAAAGAAGAACGATGATGGTCGCGGCTGCCAGATTGGCATATTCGGGAGTTAGCACGGTATCCAGCGTCCAGTAATAAATCTGGATCGGCAGCGCCGTGAAATCATCCATCAGACTGGCCGGCGTCCTCAAGATGAGGGCTGGAATGCCCAGTACAACCAGCGGCGCCGTCTCGCCGATTGCTCGCGAGAGCGCCAGGATGTTACCGGTCAATATCCCCGGCATGGCTGTCGGCAGCACTACTCGCCAGACTGTGGTCCAGCGGGTCGCCCCCAAGGCGTAGGAGGCATCACGCAAGAACAGCGGGACGGCTTTAATCGCCTCCTCGCTGGCGACCACGACAATCGGCAAGACAAGCAGGGATAAGGTCAGCCCTCCGGCCAGGATACTGGAACCCAGGCCGAAAAAGCGACCGAATACCGTCAGACCAAGAAGGCCAAAAATAACCGACGGGACACCGGCAAGATTGGCGATATTGGTCTTGATCGCAGTGTGGATCCATCCCTTGCCGGCATAGATCTCGAGGTAGACGGCAGTTGCCACACCCAGTATAAGTGTAATGGGAATGACAACGAGCATAAGTAATAATGAACCCATGATAACGCCGTAGATGCCGGCTTTTTCTGGGAAAATTGATAGAGTGCCGGTAAGGAAACGGATATTGAGCCACCCGAAGCTTTGCACGATAACCTGGTAAAGAATCATGGCCAGAAAAAGCAAACCAAACACAGTTGCCAGTAAGCTGGTGTGGCGCACCACTTTGTCAACCAGCGTACGGCGACGCAATCGCCTGCGCAACTGGTCTTCATTAAACCAGCCGGCGGTGTGCAATTTCTGAGGTTGTTCATTGGCAGTCAGCATGTCCAATTCTCCGTATTGGTATTGTCTGTCTGGTCAATACTGGATCCTGAATCGCTTCGTGACAGACTGGGCGATCAGGTTGAGCGTAAGTGTGAAGATGAACAAGAGCAGTCCGACGGCATACAGACTATAGTAGCCGGTTGTTCCGCTGGCGGCGTCGCCGCTGGTGAATTCGACAATATAACCGGTCATTGTCTGCATCGACTGTGTGATGTCAAAGGTGAACCGTTTGGAACTGCCGCTGGCAATGGCTACGATCATGGTTTCACCAACCGCGCGTGAAATGCCAAGCACGAACGAAGCGATAATACCGGACAAGGCAGCCGGCATGACCACCTTGCCGGCCACTTCAAACCGGGTGCTGCCCAGGGCATACGCCCCTTCGCGCAAGGCATTGGGTACCGCGCTCATGGCGTCTTCGGACAGCGAGGCTATGATGGGAATGATCATGATGCCCATGACGATGCCAGGGCTTAAGACATTTTTGGCGCCAAGTCCCGGAATTATGTGCATCAGAAGCGGTGTGACCGTCGAATAGGCAAAATAACCGTACACGATGGTCGGGATTCCAGCGATTACTTCAACGATTGGTTTGAGTACTTTCTTCAGGCGTGATGTCGTGAACTCGCTCAGGTACATGGCCGTCCCCAGACCGAAAGGCACCGCAACAGCCATTGCGATCAATGATGTCATGATCGTTCCATTGATCAGGGGTAGGATGCCAAAGGAGGGTTCGGCACGCAGCGGAGCCAGGTTAGTGCTGAACACCTCACGTAAGGGAACAACACTGAAAAAACGCCAGGCATCCGTCAACAATGTCACGATAATGCCGACTGTTGTCAGGATAGGTATGATTGCCACAGCCAGAAAGATATATGGCACAGTCCGGTCAATCTGCCGGCTGTGCAACTCGTGTTTTGGTAGTCTGATGTTGTTTATATGTTTACCCGATTTTGGCATCTGCAGGTCAACTCCAGTTCGATTGGCCAGACCAGCTCTGCCCTGCAGACTGTCCGGCCATATTGTTGAAGATGGTTTCCCATCCTGATCGGCACCAAAGCACACCTGTGCTGCCGATCAGGATGGGAGCAGGACCACAACTTGCGATAGCCTGTCCTGCTCCCCTGTCGCTATGACTGGATCAGCCCAGTGCTGCCAGCTTTTGCAGATAGGCATCGTACTCAGCCTTCGGCAGCGGCGCGAATCCGTTTTCGCCGGCGAGCTTGGCTGCGCCTTCACTGCTGACGATATACTTGGCGAAATCGAGCACCTGTGGTTTTTCCTTGGCATATTTGACATTCAGGTATGTGAAGACCGGGCGGGTGAAACCGGCATAAGGCAAGTCTTCACCGATGGTTTCCAGGGTTGGGTCAACCGGACCGGAGCCGAAGTCAATCTTGACGGCTGTTATCTTATCTTTGTTGCTCACATAGTAACCGAACCCAAAGAATGCGATCGCATTTTTGTCCTTTGAAACCATGTCAACCAGTGTAGAGTATTCCTGCTGCAGATTGACGGTTGTGACCAAGTCCTTTTTACCCAAGATGTTCTCGTAGAAGAATTCATATGTACCGTGGTTTTCGTTGGGTCCGTAGAAATTGATCTGTTCTGCCGGCCAATCGGCGCGAACGTCAGACCAGAGCACTTTGTCATCGGCCTTGTGTGTGCCTGAGAGATACATGTCGACGACTTCTTCCTTTGTCATGGCTTGCGCCCAGGTGTTATCTTTATTGATGACAAACGTCAGACCATCGAGAGCCAGCTTGAATTCGTAAACATCTTCTCCGTACTTGAGACCTTTTTCTTCAAGTTGGGTAATTTCCTCTGCCTTGATGGCACGTGAAGCATCAGAAAAATCAGTTTCACCCGGGATAAATTTTTTGAAACCGGCACTGCTGCC
>JAWSUP010000233.1:0-7048 GCA_033549405.1 Bacillota bacterium
TCCAGTTCGATCAGCTGGTGGGTATAGAAATGCCAGTGGATCAGCAGGACGCGTTTCAGGAATTTTGCCATGTGGGTGCTATGCCTCTCCTTCAAATGGTTGAACCGATGTATTCTGCCGGTCGGATCCGTTGTCGTGCCGGTCGTCTCCGGGCAGATCCGTTTCCTCGTCGAATGCTGCGTCAGTTTCGTCGAGATCGGATTCGTCCTCGCCCGGTGATGGAACGGCGTCTTCTTCAGCATCTTCCTTTGGCGCCAGCTGACGGTAAACGTCGGCGATCTTCTGGTTGGGCAGGACAAAAAGGATCGATGGCAGGATTAAGAGCCGTGCGTTCTCATCTTCCCAGCTGCCGTCGATCTTCTGGATAATCTGGTGATGGGACAGGATTCTGAGCGCTGTGCGCAAATCTTTGTCAGACGGTTTCCTGCGCCTGGATTCCAGGTTCATCAGGCGCAGAGCGACCTCAAACGGGGTCGTCTGAATTTCATTGCGCAGGGTCAGTTTCTCCCTTTCTTCATCATAGATCAGGCGCAGGCAATAGAGGATCAACGTCTGGAAAAGGTCGAGATGCAACCGGTTCTGCCCATAGTCGCTTTCGATGTAGATGACACCGTATTGACGGTCTTTGGCCAGGTGCCAGCCGGTCAGGGACAAGTAGTCCGAGAACAGGTCGAAATGGCGGTCAACAAAGCGGTAGGCAGCAGAGGAACGGATTTCGTCAACCGCTGTGTCATAGCGGTCGCGGACCAGGAAGGTGCGCGACAACAGCGTGTTGACTTCGCGGGCGAACAACTCTTTATCGGAAGTGTTGAGCTTTTCATAGGCTTCCAGCCACAGGGCGTCAATCATGGGCGTTCCTTTCGTTTTGCGGGTATAGATCAGACAGGCATGTCCAATCCATTCATTTTGTCCATTCCGGCATCTTGCCGGGCGCCTTTTCTGCTCAGGATCATGTCAGGGATCCTGTAGGGGCCACACGCGATCATATCGCCGTTGTCGTTGAAATGAACCTGGTAGGGCATCTGGCGTTCGTGTTGTTTGACGATGGCCAGGATGACAAGGATATACGCTTCGTCCGAGTCCAGCGGGATTTCCCGACTGGTGATCGTCTCCCGGTCAGACAGCAGGCTCATGACATAATCGATGACGCGCTGATGAGAATAGCGATTCGCTGTATGGCGCAGGAAGGCATCGATGGCCGTTCCCTGTTGGTGCTGCAGGTTTGCGGCCTCATCCACAAGATCGATAGCTAGCGGTTTTTCATCTTTGTTGGCGCGTGTGATGACCCGGAGGTAAAGCGAGTCATGGCTTAAGGTGCTTTGCCGGTAAAGGACTGGACTCTGCAGCAGAACCTGACGCTGTTCCGGCTCGAGAAATCTGGCGCCGGCAATGATCTTGACCAGATAGCCGCGACTGTTTTCCTCCTGGCTGAGCATATACAGAAGCCGGTCTGCTGAAGCACGCGTATAGGCTCTGTTTTTCTGATCGATATCGCCCAGCAGTGACTCGACTCGATCGAAGATGTCAAAGATGCTGCGCAACCACAAAATCAGCTGGTCCATGGCCTGCTCCGGTGTCTGTTCGGATGAACCGGCCGGTTTTTCGGCCAGTCGCCGGAGAAAAGACGCATCGGCCAGCATCTCGTCGCAGAGGGTCATAACGGGCACCTTGTAACGCTGCACCGCGTCGCGCGTCTTGAGCGGGTGATAGACTCGTTCGTTGATCAGGACCTGGAACTCATCAAAATGGCCTTTAAGGATATCGCTGGTTGTGAGGGCTTCGTTGAGGCGACGATGGTAGCGGCGGATGTTGTTGAGTAAGGTTTTCAGGGCGTCCATCAGCTTTTCAGCTTCACGGGCGGCCTGGTCGAGCGCCATCCAGGCTTCTTCTGTTTCACTGTCAGCGCCTTTGTTCTGGCGGACTGCTTCGGCAGACTTGAGCAAGGTATAAACCAGGAAGGCATGACGACCGTATTCCTGCTGGGCCTCTTCCGTCAAAGACCAGAGCAGGTCGAGGATAGCCACGGCAAAGGGTGGCAGCGTGATCAGCTCCTCAAAGCTGGTCTGTTTGTATTCGATCTCCAGCCAGCCGGTCTGCTCAAGCCGGCGCAGCAGAATTCTGGCCAGATCGCCGAGGTTCGTCACAGGCTGCTGTGCTTCGTCGCCGGCCGGCGTATCGTCTTCCTGCCAGCTGAACGCCAGTTCGCCTAACCGGTCGACCAGCATGGTCAGCAACACATCCCGCTCGATCGTGTATTCGCTTTTGAACGCTTTACGCAAGATAAATAAAGCCTCAACATACAGGTTCCGGTTGGGCGAACTCAGGACAGAAAACAAGTTTTCCGGTATATTCTGAAACAGGCTCACAGCAATCTCCTGACCAGGGCGGCAAAACAACGGCATGGTCTATTATATCATGACGTGATACAGCTGGCATCTGGGAGAAACAGGCCTTTTGCCATCGGCATTTTAACTTGAAAATATACACATAATATTGACTAATATTCTATTTGTGGGGTATAATGCTGATAGGTGATTGAAATGAGTTTTTTCGTTTATACGGCTCAGAAGGAAAAAACACGAATAGAATATATGCTCAACAAATATTTGCAGCAGCTGAAAAGTCTTTCTAAAGGCTCAATAACTGTAAAGCGTGTCAGAACAAATTCTTATTATTATTTGAAATATCGTGACGGCAAAAAAGTATACACAGATTACTTGGGTAAAGAAGGCGATCGGGTTCAGCATATTCGCATCGAACTTGAAAAGCGCAAACATATCGAGGCAATGATAGTGCATCTACGCAATGAATTATCTTTGGTGAACAAGGTTTTGGAGGAATCATGATGGTTTTGTATCATGGCAGTAATGTGGTAATCGAAAAACCGCAGCTCGTGAAACAAACGCGTTATTTGGACTTTGGCCCCGGCTTTTATACTACTGAAAACAAAGTACAGGCAATTTCATTTGCCGAGAAAGTTTTTCGCCGCAGAAACGAAGGATCACCAAAAGTAAGTGTTTATGGATTTGATGAAATGCTTGCCTTTTCCAAATGTAGTCTACTTCGCTACAATGAACCAGATGAAGCATGGCTGGACTTTGTTTTTGCACATCGTACAGGAAGTTATGAAGGTGAGCAATTTGAGTTGATTTATGGACCTGTAGCCAATGATGATATTTTTCAAACCTTCACGCTTTACTCCATCGGCGCATACACAAAAGAAGAAACGCTGAAAGCACTCAAGATAAAGAAACTATATAACTAAATGGTTTTTGCATCTATACATGCGCTGTCTTATCTAACATATATGGGTACATTGGAGGAGTAAAATGGATCAGAAAAAATTATCCGGTTTACTGGTTTTTATTGTTCCGCAAATCGTCAATTTGATGAAACAAGCGTTTAGTTGGGACGATGAAAAGGCCACACGTATGCTATATGAATCAGAGTTGTATGCTGCACTTGAAAGAGAAGAAACAAAACTATGGCACTTAAGTGCTCATGCACTGTTTGAATTGTACCAGGAAGAGATTCAAACTGGTCATATTACTTATCCAGAGGAGGCATAGCATGAGCAAGCAGGGAGAATTTCTTGTTTTTTGTCTTGAGATGTATAAAGCAGCGAAGAAAATAACAGGCAGACAGGCCATAGCACTTTTCACGCTATATGGTGTCACAGATTATGTGCTTTCCTGTTATGAAGCCCTGCATACCACCGGAACCAGCTACATCGTGGAAGATATTGATCTGTTTATCGAAGCCCGTCAGCAGGTTTAACGGCATGATTTATCTGCTTGTACAGAAAGCTGACTGAGTTCTGTTGACATCACATGTTGATTGAGATGAACATTTGGATGTGGATTGCCAAATCGGACATACTGCGTTTAGTTGCAGTATGTCCGGCTGAGAAGGGTTGCCCGACTGGCTTTAGCGCTCATTCCATTCCATGGTCTTCAGGCGCATCCAGGTGATTGACGTCATGATCAGGATGATCACGACCGTGACAGACAGCGTCTGTAGCAATTTGGGCGAAGCGTTGGCATCTAATAGCTGGGCTTCGTTCAGGAGACCGGAAGGAAGCCAGGTTTGGATGCGCAGAAGGCTGCCAATGAAGCTCAAGCCGTAACCGGTTGCCAGGGTCATGATACCTGCGGCGATCGGTTTTTTGATGATGGCGCCCCACAGCAGCAGGCAGGCCAGAAGAAAGACCATATACACACCCTGCAGCAGGCCGCCGCGGATGATCGGGGCCAGGCTGATATCGAACGAGAAGAGCAGACCGGCATACAGGTAGTTGACCATCAGGGCAATGGTAGGAGACAGTACAAGGACAGATCCGAACACCAGCAGCTTGGCCGTAACGACGCTGCCGAACAGTTTACCGGAACAGAGCGGCAGGACGAGCGTATTGTCCTTGATCTCCTGGGCCATCAGGCCGCAGAGAGTGAACGCGACGATGATCGAACCGATTTCGAAGATATCGCCCATATAGGCACGAATGACGCCAATCTGCGTCAGGTTGAGCATCTCGTTGATCGCTTCATCCGTCAACCCCGGCAACTGGCTTTTCATGATGTTTGGTATCACCAGTTTGCTCATGAGCGGGTTTAAGATGGCGAAGAACAAAAATCCGACCATCAGGATGAGAAAGCGGCTGTTGCGCAGACCGTACTTGATTTCTTTATAGATATCCTGTTTCATTTGCCATTTACCTCCTGGATGAATATGTTTTCCAAGTCGTTTTCCCGTAGAGAAAAGGACCGCAGTGCCAGATCATGTTCGATGAAAAAGCGCATCAGGTGTGTCGAAGCGCTGTCGGCATCTGCCGTGGCGATGGACAGCCGCTCGTTGTGTGCCGTTACATCTGTCACACCGGCAACCTGGTTGAGCAAGCCGAGTGTCGCTTGGTCGATGGGCATTTGCAGTGTAACATCGTAGATGGGCAGGATATTTTCCTTAAGAATGACATCAAGTGGTTTTTCCATCTTCATGACGCCTGCAGCGATCATGCCGACCGTATCACAGATGCGTTCGACATCATTCAGGATGTGGCTCGAAAAGAAGACTGTTTTGCCCATCTGCTTCAGGTCGCGGATCAGCCGCAGCACATCACTGCGCCCTTCCGGATCCAGTGCAGAAGACGGTTCGTCAAGGATCAGCAGTTCAGGATCGTGAATCAGGGCCGCACCGATGCCAAGCCGTTGCTTCATTCCCCGGGAGAATCCGCCCACCCGGCGATTGGCTGCTTTCTCCAGGCCGATCCAGTTAAGCATCTCATTGATTCTGGCCTGATCTGCCCGGTGCTGCGGGCTGTTGCCAAGATAGGTAAGGGTTTCCCGGGCTGTCATCCAAGGATAAAAGCGGGGATCTTCAGGCAGATATCCAATGTGCAGCTCACTCGGGTGCCGGATTTTCGTCACGTCACGCCCATTGACGATGCAGTGACCTTCGCTCGGCCGGGACAATCCTGCCAGGATATTCATGGTTGTTGACTTGCCGGCGCCGTTCTGGCCGATGAACCCATAGATTTCACCTTTTTTGACATGTAGATCGATGCCTTTAAGCGCGTGGAACGATTTAAATTTCTTGTGCAGGTTCTGTACAGTAATCATGATGCATCCTTCTTTCTGCCGATGATCAGGAAGGAGACCGGCCCAATCAGGTTGACCAGGAAACAGATGGCCAGCCAGGCCCATATGTTGAGATTCTGCACGCCTTCGCGGAAAATTTTGACCGTGCAGTAGATGGCAAGGCCATACTGGATGGCGATCAGTGGCAGCAGCATCAAGATCAGTTCTGTTGTGAGCAGATCGTTTATTGAAGTGGTTAAAGCAATCATCCTTCATACCTCCGTTTTGCTTGATGACTTTATTCTACAGGCATGACCCGTCATATGATGAGTGACTGCAGTCATATCAAAAGTCATGATAATGAGTGGAAGCCATATTATTGAGAAAGTCTGCCTGAATTCTACGCAATACGGTCAAAGGGACAACCATTGACGAATAATGCCCATGTGTTGCCAGATTCCGTGCCTTCGTGGTATATTGGGCAAAAATCCGGGGGTTGATCGCGATCAGCAAATTCAGGAACAGGGAGGAACTGCTGACACAGGATTTGGCAGACTGGACGCCAAAGTCCTGGTCGCTCAACCTGCCGTTTCGCGACTACCGGCTGCGCGCAGAAGATACGATCCCGGCTTTTGCGGGTGCGATCGGAAAAGTTTCGCTGGTAGCAGCATTTGCCCTGGCCTGGGCGGATAGTTATGGCATCAGCGGCGAAGGTTTTGTTGCCGAAAATGTCCGTCTCGAAATGGTTGTCGGCAGCTTGCTGCTACTCGTTTTCAGTGCCCTTTTCCTGCCACGTGCGGCGCCGCCGGGGACATTGACGCCCCTGATCCCCATGGTGCCGTTGATGGTCGCTGCCGGTGTCCACCCGTTATCTTTGGGAATCCTGATTGGCCTTCTGGGGCTTGCCCTCAGCCTGAGTAAAGCATTTCCGCGTATTGTCGCGTTGAATTCTTCGGGCACCAGGGGTGGGATCCTGGTGTTGTTCGGCCTTTTGGGCATTTTCGATTCCGGCGCCAAGCTGTGGGTTTGGAGCGGACCATCCGGTTCGTCCGGGCCGCTGCTGTTTGCGCTGATTGTGATTTCTGGTCTGGCTGCATATTTTGTGTTGCTCCGCCTGAAAAAGACTTGGCTGTCGGTTCCGCTTTGTTTGCTCGTTGCTTTAGCTGTTTCTGCATTTTTCGGCCAACTGCCGGATCTGGTCACCCAACCGGGGTTACCATTAATCAATGGCGTCAGCTGGTGGCAAGACCGCTGGCAGCTCGGGCCGGCTTTCGGTCTGGAAACAATCCTGGCTGCCTTGCCTTTTGCCCTGCTGGCTGTTGTGATGTGGCCGCTCGACGCAACCGCTATCCTGACCATGCACGAACGGCAATACCGTCCGTATGAGCAGAAAGCGACCTTTGATCTGAATCAGACATTTCTGGTTGTCAGTCTGCGTAATCTTGTCGGGATCTTGCTGGGCGGCGCTCAGACTGCGG
>JAWSUP010000234.1:0-6914 GCA_033549405.1 Bacillota bacterium
ACCGGAGACCGCTTTCACGCCAGCCTGGCTGGCGGACCGATCCAGTGTGCCCGGAGCAGGGATGGCGGCCTGACCTGGTCTGTCATCGGCGAAGTGCCGATCAGACCGGATACGGAAAACGCCAATTATCATGAGCCGCACGTTATTGAATTGCCGTCGGGCAAGCTGATCGGCATGATCCGTTACCAATACAGCGAAAAGGTGCAGAAATTCGATCGATTGACCATCTTCCAAACCGAATCAGAAGATGGCGGACAAACCTGGACAGAAGCGAAGCCGACCGGGGCGCCAGGCTCGCCGCCTCATTTGCTGCGCCATTCATCAGGAACTGTTGTCTGCGTCCATGGCTATCGCAAAGGGCCTTCTTACGGCGAATGGGCCATGCTCAGCACAGACAATTGTCAGACATGGGAGCAGGATATCGTGCTGCGGGACGATGGGCCTGATGGTGACCTGGGCTATCCGGCATCGGTGGAACTGGCAGATGGCAGCATTCTGACAGCGTACTACCAGAAATATGCGGCCGGTGAACACACATCGCTGCTTTGGACACGCTGGACGCTGCCCGACTAGTCATTGGCTATGGATATGTTACAATAGCATCGGAACAGGACATTCCTGCCGTCTAGCAGATGGCAGGAATGTTCGGTTCTGGCCAGTGCAATATCCGGGCAGGAGAAAAGCAGCATGTACCATGCGATAATTGTCGATGATGAATATGTGATTCGCGAAGGGCTGGCGGAGGGAATCGACTGGAACCGGCTTGGTTTCAGTCGACCGATTGTGGCTGGCAACGGTCTTGAAGCGCTGGAAGCGATTCGGCAGAAACAGCCTCACCTGGTGATCACCGATGTCAAGATGCCCGTCATGGACGGCATTGAGCTGTGCAATCGGATCAGGCAGGAATATCCGGAAATCAAGACCATGATTATCAGTGGATTCAGTGAATTTGAATATGCGCGCAAAGCCATCGAATATGATGTGACAGCCTACCTGTTGAAACCGATTCGGGAAGAGACTCTGATCGAGCAGATTCTGAAATTGAAGTCTGTCTTCGATCAGAGTCAGCTTCAGCGGTCCGGCCAGACTTCATTCAAAAACCTGCCTGACCGTCGCTATGAAGCCATTACGCTGGCCTTTCTCAGTCTGATCAGCGGAAACCTGCCATCGGGAGAGCTTTCAACCGAACAGTTGATCCTCCATGAGATTTTACTGTCTGATACAACAGCCTGTGTCCTGACATTCAACTGCAGCAATCCTGTGACTGATACAAAACAGATTGATGATATTCTAACATCGGCCAGGCAATTTTGGATTGATCACCTTTTTCCGGTCCTTTATCTCAACGGTCATTTTTTAATCATTGCCTATGGAAATCCGCTGATGAGCCGTCCCCAACTCATGCAGACTGTCAGGCGTTTTACGACTCAACTGAACAAGAGCCTGGGGCAGAATCAACACCAGCCTGTCGAGATCACTTTCGGCATCAGTCGTCCATCCAAAGAACTTACAGAATTGCGCTTATTGGTAGAAGAGGCATTGCATGCTCTGAGTCAAAGCTATTACGATGGAGAAGGCCAGGTTTACACGTGTGATCAGGATTGTGCAGACAGTTGGTCGATCGATCAGGCGGCTGTCTGTGATCATGTGGCGAAAATCGTTCAGAGCCTGCAACGGCAAAACCAAAACGACCTGATGACAGAAACTCTGGCACTGACGCGATATCTTGAAGCGGTTCGTATCGCAGACATCAACCTGCTGCTGATCCAGTGCATCAACAGCTACACGATGATCATAGAAGAAATCCGTAAGGATTATAAGTATCTGCCTGTATCAACCATCGGTGACATATACAAACGGTTTGGTCAGTGTCACACGTTCCGGGCTTTGGCGGACGAATACAGGCATATCATGTTTGAGCTGCTGGAGCGTATTAGCTCCGCTGCACAGTCGAATAATAAGCAGCAGCTGGTTCTGCGCATCAAGCAATATATCAAGACGCATTACCAGTCGCCGCTATCACTGGACCAGCTGGCCAACGAATTTTTTATCAACCCGTCCTACATCAGTAAGCTGTTTAAAGAAGAAGCTGCAGAAAAACTGTCCGATTATATCACAGCCGTACGTCTGGAGAAGGCTAAACAGATCCTATCATCATCCGGCGCCAGAATCCAGGACGTCGCCAGCCATGTCGGTTATGACGATTACCGCTATTTTTGTACGGTATTTAAAAAAGCAACCGGAGTAACCCCGTTGCAGTACCGGGTCAAGTCTGTCTGAAGGTGCAGTGATGAAACGGCAGTCAGGCAAAACACCGGTTCAAATCGGTTATCAGCGCATCATCCTGATCATATCGATCCTGATGGCTGTTGCGATCCTGGTAGCCATAACCTTTTACGCGTACAATTCCACCGAAAATTATATCGTCAGCCGGTTGACCAGTATTGACATTGGTGCACTGGAGCAGAATGCCATCAGTGTCCAGAGCAACCTGAGTCAGAATGAGAAAATCACAGAGTATCTCGCGGCAGATGATATGCTCCTCCTGTACCTGAATGTCTACCAGAACGGGTCTGCGGTTGACCGAAACGAGGCACGGCAGGATATCCGATCCCGGATCAGCATCATGCAGCAATTCAATAAAAGCATCCAGAGCATCATGATCGTGACACCTTCGGGTCCGATTACCTCGCTCTATGATGGCAGCCTGTCCAGTCCGACCCAGGGTATGCTGGACCAGACGCCGTATTTTCATGTTTTGAACGATACGCAGTCAACGTATCTTACGCCGGCGAAAACGGCTGAACTTCTGGACGGCGCAGTAGCCGAACGCCAGATCTTTCTGGACCGGTATTATTATGCCCAGGCGATCATTCACAACGATGAACGGCTGGGCTACCTGTTTGTCTTTATAGACATGACCGTCATCAACTCGCAGCTAACCGGGCAGATGTTTCTGCTGAACAGTGCAGGAAAACTGGTGGGCGGGACTGACCCTGACGACGCCGGGAATGATCCGCCCTTTGCTCTGCCGCCGGAAGAACATCAGGCGGCAGGTTATTATGAGGCGAATGCCCAGCGCTTCTACACCAGGCCGATTGAGGCGACGGATCTGCTCCTTGTATTTGTCCAGGATCGGCAAGCCTTGACCGACAGCATCGCCCGCTTTCGCACAACGCTGGTTTTGCTGCTGGCGTTTGTCTTGATTCTCGCGCTCACTTTGTCACGCGTGATATCACGCAGGATTATTCAGCCGTTGAACAGCCTGAATCGCTTTATCCGGCATTACCTCTATAAAGATCCAGCCAAGACAGGTAAAAGTGAGCGGTACCATGCTTCTCCAGGCCGCCTGTCCCTGCGCGAGAATCTGCTGATTTACCTGACCTGCGTCGTCATCATACCGGCAGGCGTCATCCTGTTTTTTTCTGCCCTGACCAGCAACAGGGTCATCCGTTCGTATATGATCCAATCCTACTCCATCGCCCTATCGCAAACAGCAGATAATGTCAGTCGTTATCTCGTTGATAAAACAAAAGTCATGAAGAACATTATCTACAATATTTCAGTGCAACAGGCATTGCAGGACGAAACAACTGACGAACCAGTCGATTATGACCGGATTGTCAGAAAAGACCTGTTCCTGGGCAGCGGCTGGGATGACCTGTATTTATATGACGAAAGCGGACAGATCATTTATCAGAATAATCCGGGTTCGGTCAATCATACAGTGACCGCAGTCCATCTGACGGAAGCCAAGGAGAAACGGAATATCGCCACATGGACGGAGACTTCCAAAAACCTCTATGGCGACCGCCTTTTCGGTCTCTTGTTGAAGATCAACAGCCTTGAAGAGTTCAACAACATCGGTTTTCTGCAAAGCCAAATATCGGAATATGAACTGGAGAATATCTATAAAACCGTCCTGAGGGATGAAACAGCGCTGTTTATCGTTAATCAGCAGAGCAAGATCATTTCGCATCCGGATAAAAACCGGATCGGCAGCCAGTTTGACGGCAACCTGAATCTGACTGGCGCCCAGGTCTATACGCAATTAGATAATGAGCTGCTCTTTATTCAGCCGATACAAGATACACCCTGGTTTGTGGTCGGCGTTTACAGCCTTGATATCATCAATGGTGACTTGCGTGAATTGAATTACGACAAGATCTTTCTTTTCAGCTTTGTCATTGTGATCATGATCATCATGTCCTTTTTGTTTGCTTATTCCCTGACGCGGTCCTTTGACCGGATCAACGCGATCATGAAGCGGTTCGGTATCAAACAGGCTGAGATCGCCGTTCCGCAGAACAGCATGATCAATGAAGTCAATGAGCTTGGCCAGGCATTCAATCAGATGATCACACGCAACGAGCAACTGATTGAACAACTTGTTACAACAGCTAAAAACCAGGCGGAACTGGAAGTGCGGGAAAAGAAGCTCGAGCTGGTCGCGCTGCAATACCAGATCAATCCGCATTTCCTGTATAATTCCTTCGAAAGCATCAACTGGCTTGTCAAACGGAACAAAAAGGCACAGGCGACCCAGATGATCGAATCGCTCAGCCAGTTCCTGCGCTATGTCGCCCAGGCAAGCAAGGCGATTGTGCCGCTGCGGGATGAGATCCGCTATACGCAGGAATACATCCAGGTGATGACGATCCGCTACGGTGAAGAGATTGAATTCATCTGGGATCTCGACGAATCATTATTCGACTGCGCCGCGATCCATCTGTCTTTGCAGCCATTGATCGAAAACGCCATTCATCATGGCATCCAGCCTGGCAGCCGCCAGTCTGGTGTCATCGAAATCACCTGCAGCCGCCAGGAGATGCCCGAACAGTCAGACTGCCCCTGCCTGATCATATCGGTCACGGACAACGGCGATGGCATCAAGGCAGACCATCTGGCCGAGATCCGCGCGAGCCTGAACAACAGTGAAATCACACACAAGATCGGTCTGAGCAATATCCACAACCGGATCAGGCTGTATTTCGGCGATCCATATGGCCTGACCATCGACAGCCGCTACGGTTTCGGCACAACCGTGTCTATCCTGCTGCCGCTGACGCAGCAGGACCCGGCAGAGTGAGCCTTTTTTCTAGCCAATCATTCCTTCTCGTCCGTAAAGAAAAACCAGCGACCCGGCTTGCTTTCATCCGGTTTTGCCAATGACAGCAAAAGGTCTGCCTGGGCAGCGACCTTGCGGAAGGCGGTGGCATACTGCCCGATGCTGGCAGGGTCATATTTTTTGAACCAGGGTATCGAGAACATCTCTATTGAATTGGTTACCGGCAGGTCGCGGTCGAGCAGGCGTACATCACGTTCGGCAAAGGCGATCCGGGTCGGCTTCGCAGTCTTGTAGCCGTTGTAATCCTGGAATATCGGGTGTGTGTGCAGCGGCAGGTTGCCGCCGATGGATGCACTGTAACCCTCTGCCTTGAGTGCCTCGCAGAAGCAAGTAAGCGGCAATCCGCCCAGCTCTTCTCGCTTATAAATGCCCTGGGCGCAATACCAGCCGGCCATGTTGGATCCTTCGGATTCATCCACCCGGTGTGCCTTGAGACCTGGCACATCCGCCAGCAGGTCCCAGAAATAGTTCATGGCCCGGCGAATCTCAGCACAGCGTGCGTCGTAATACTTCAGTTGAACACGCCCCATGGCGGAACACATCTGGTTGACGCGCCCTTTCATGCCGCCCAGCGGCATGCTGGCATATTTCTGCAGATAGTCCGTCGTGATGTATTTGGGGTTGTTGCGTTCGTAATGCGAATAGGCCAGCGCCCGGTCGTACATTTCCTTGTCATCTGTGACCAGAATGCCCATTTCACCGGTGGCGAAGGATTTACCGATCATCAACGACATGGCAGCGACATGGCCGAAAGTGCCCAGTTTTTGCCCCTTGTACAAGCCGCCCTGGGCATGGGACACATCTTCGATCACCAGCAGGTTGTGTTTTTTGGCGATCGCCATGATCTGGTCTATCCTGGCTGGATGGGCCATGTAGTGGACGACCATGATCGCTTTTGTGCGCGGTCCGATGCAGCGCTCGATATCCTGCGGATCGATACACAGGGAATCTGGTTCGATGTCGGCAAAGACGACGGTGGCACCCAGATTGTAGGCTTGCAGGCAGGAGGCCCAGTATGTCTTGCTCGTACAGATCAGTTCATCTCCATTGCCCAGACCGCAGGCAAACATGGCTGCCTCCAATGCAAGTGTACCGTTGCAATAGGCTACGGCATGACGTGTGCCCTGCCAGGCAGCGAATTCCCGTTCAAACTGCTCGGTGATTTGTGTGTTCGATTGCCAGCTGTTACGGAAAACTTCCAGAACGGCATCTTCATCCTCCTGGGTAATGATCGGCCAGCGAAACAAATCTTCCGATACGTCACTGATGGCGGGATTACCGCCGAAAATGGCCAGTTTATCCATTTAATACCTCCCATTTGTGGAACAAGTTCGTAATTGTTTTCGTTGATCAGAAGGATACCATTTTAATTTTTACCCGCTTCACCTTCATGCACAGATTCACTCGCTTGCACAGCGGCGGCAATGGCTGCCAGGTTCTCATTTTTCACCTGCAAAGGCAAAGCGCATTCTGGGGAAATCAAACGGATGCCGGCCGCCATAATCTGCCGTGTCTGCCGGTAAACTTCGGCGGGCGTTCCGCACAATAAGGTTTCCGGATTATTGACACAACCGGTCAGCAGCATATCGCCTGCTTCTTGCAGCGCTTCCTGCACCGGATTTTTGCTGTCAAAATGAAAAACCGGAAAACCGGCATCGGCAAAAGCAGCAATGCGGTCGGTCGTTTTGCCGCAACAATGCAGGATAAAGGTGTTTTTCGGGAAGGCTTGCAGGATCTGCCGATGTGTGGGCTGCAGGAAGTGCAGATAGGTGTCCGGGCTGGCCAG
>JAWSUP010000235.1:0-5064 GCA_033549405.1 Bacillota bacterium
ATCGCGTCCTGAAGACGGCTGCAGCAGACCTGCAGGATTATCTGGCCGTTTCGATGGATGTCCACGTCCGCGTCAGACCGGTGTTTGATCTGGCCGCAGCGGCGTCATCCGGTGAGGGGCGGATCTTGATCGGCACGCGCGCTGAACTGCCGGACCGTCCTCTGCTTGACGGCGAGGGACAACGCGGCTATCGCCTGGATTGCGCTGACAATGTCGTCGTCACCGGTTTCGACAGCGCCGGCGCCTTGCAGGGGTCGATTCTCCTGGAGGATCTGATGAATTTCCGCCTGGCGCCGTTCCTGAAGCGCGGGACGATCGCCAGAAAACCGCTTTTTTCACCGCGCATGATCCATTCCGGATTCGGACTCGACCAATATCCCGATGAGCATCTGGCCGCCATCGCCCATGCCGGCATGGATGCGATTCTGGTCTTTGTCAAGGATGTCGATACGACCCCTTACGGGTACCTGGATTTTAACGAACTGTGCTACCGGGCGGCCGCCTATGGTCTGGATGTGTATGCCTACAGCTATCTGGTCAGCCAGATGCATCCGGAAGATGAAGGCGCAGAAGCTTATTACGACAAGATCTACGGTACTGTTTTTGCCGCCTGCCCGGCCTTCAAGGGCATCGTCATGGTCGGCGAGTCGGTTGAATTCCCGTCGCGTGATCCGCATACGACCGGCCAGTCCCACAGGACACCCAGTCCGGATGGACTGCCGAGAACGAAACCGAGCCCCGGCTGGTGGCCCTGTCAGGATTACCCGCAATGGGTCAGCCTGGTCCGCGACACCGTGCGCCGCTACAAGGCGGATGCTGACATCGTCTTCTGGACCTACAACTGGGGCTATGTCGATGCAGCCAATCGCCTCGAACTGCTCGAGAAACTGCCCACCGACATCACGCTGCTGGTCACCTTCGAGATGTTTGAAAAACTGAAGACCGGTCCTGTCACCAGCACCTGCGTCGATTACACCCTGATGTTCGAAGGGCCCGGCCAGTATTTTCTCAGTGAAGCCAAAAAAGCCAAAGAGCGCGGCATCCGGCTCTATGCGATGGTCAACACGGGCGGCCTGACCTGGGATATCGGCGTCATACCCTATGAACCGGCGCCGCAGCAGTGGATGCGCCGGCATCAGGCGATCCTCGACTGTCGCGAACGTTTCGGACTCTGCGGCCTGATGGAATCACACCATTACGGATTCTGGCCATCATTTATCAGCGATCTGGCCAAGTGGACCTATAGCGGCGCCGATCCGGAACAGACGCTGCGCCGGTTGGCCGAACGCGATTTCGGGGCGGCCAACGCCGATCGCGTGATCGAAGCCTGGTCGCTCTGGAGCGATGGCATCCGCCATTGCCTGTCAACCAATGAGGATCAGTACGGCCCTTTCCGAATCGGCCCTGCGTTCCCCCTGGTCTTGAACCGAGCCGTCAAAGTGCCGGAGTCACCCTTTGCCATGTTCGGCAACCGCATTTTCAATACACTGTATGGACCGGCCGACAGCGGCCGCTCTTCGCTGCTCTCGTTTCGCCTGCCGGTGGAGATTGAATACATTACCGTCATGCGCGACCGCTTCACGGAGGGCACCGACCTGCTGGAGGCGCTTGTGCCCGATTTGCCGATTCGGCTGCGCGATCTGGCGCTGCGCCAGATCAATCTGGGACGTTTCATCAGCCGGTGCGCCCAGACAACCATCCACGTCAAACGCTGGTATCAGCATAAGCTACAGCTCCTGACCGCTACGCGGTCAGATGATGTGCGAGCCCAGGTTGGGCAGATGAGAATAATCGCTGAAGCGGAAATAGAAAACGCGATCGCAACGATCCCGCTGGTGCAGCAGGATTCGCGCCTGGGCTGGGAACCGAGCATGGAGTATATGTGCGACGAGGTGCACCTGAATTGGAAAATCCGCCAGGTACGGCAGATGATCGACAACGAGCTGGCGATGTATGAGAAAGCGCTGGCCTGGAATATGGAAGGAGATGATACAATTTGAAATCTGGCACAGGTGACCGGATCTTTTATGGCATCAACTATACGCTGCTGAGCATTATCCTCTTTGTCTACCTCTATCCGATGATCTATATCGTCAGCTGCTCATTTAGCAGCGCACAGGCGGTTATATCAGGCGAGGTCTGGCTCTGGCCGGTCCAACCGACCTTGATGGGATATCAGACGATCTTCAAGAACCGGGACATCATGAGCGGCTACGGCAACTCGATTTTTTATACGGTCAGTGGCACGGCGCTGGCCGTCGCACTGACCATGATTGCCGCTTACCCACTGTCACGCAAGGACTTCAAACTGGGCGGGCCGATCATGCTCATCTTCACCTTTACCATGTTTTTCGGCGGCGGGATCATCCCGACATATCTGTTGATGAGTTCTCTGGGCCTGATCAACACGCGCACGGTCATGATTGTCCCCGGCGCTCTGAGCGTATACAACGTCATTTTATCACGAACCTTCATCAGGTCATCAATTCCGGTCGAACTGCACGAGGCGGGTCAGATCGACGGCTGCTCTGACTTCCTGTATTTCAGGACGGTGGTCCTGCCATTGTCCAAGGCGATCATCGCCGTCATCGCCCTGTTCTACGCAGTGGGTTATTGGAACTCCTATTTTGGCGCTTTAATCTATCTGCATGACCGCGCCAAGTATCCGCTGCAGCTGGTTCTGCGTGAAATTCTGATCCAGAACCGGATGAGCGCCCTGGAAGTTGCGGCCGGCGGCCTGTCGCCTGATGAAATCGCCGCCCGTCAGTCCCTGTATGAACTGCTCAAGTATTCCCTGATCATCGTGGCCAGCGTCCCGGTGCTGTGTATCTACCCCTTTGTCCAACGCTACTTTGTCAAGGGTATCATGATCGGCGCGATCAAAGGCTGACGCGTTCAGCCCAATACCTGTTGTCTGTTCAATCAGTTATCTGTTCATCCTGAATTATAGCGGAATCGGCCGCTGTAAGATAAACACGAACAAGGAGGTTCCTATGAAAAAGTGGCTCTATCTGACAATCGTCATCGCACTCTGCCTGTCGTTCGCCTTGTCCGGCTGCCAGCCTGGCAATACGACCGCGACAACAACTACAGCCAAACCAACCGGGACGACCACCAAAGCGACCACAACAGCCCCCGGCGGCATCAAAACCTCGGCCCCTGGAGAACTGCCGATCGTTATTGATGACACAGCGACTCTCAAGGTCTTCTATGTCGCCCATGCCAATGTCGTCGATTACGAGACCAATTACGCCACAAAATGGTTCGAAGAAAAGACCAACGTCAAGGTCGACTGGATGCTGTCATCTTCTGCTGACAGTGCAGAGAAGCTGAGCTTATTGTTGGCGGCCAACGCCAAGTCGGATATGCCCGATGTTTTCCTCTGCGGCATATCACGTGCTGTGGCAGAAGCTTACGGCAATCAGGGTGTCCTGATGGATCTGACAGATCTGATCAATGACTACGGTGTGAACTTGAAGAAGCTGTTCGAACGTAACGACAAGCTGGAAAGCCAGATGACAGCGTTCGACGGCAAGAAGTATTTCCTTTTCCGCTATTATGAGACGGTGCATGTCCGGCACACACAGCGGATGTGGATGAATGTCAAGTGGGTGGAGAACGTCGGCGAGTCAATTCCGACCACCACCGATGAGTTCTACACAGTGCTTAAAGCATTCAAAGAGAATGACGCCAACGGCAACGGTGACGCCAACGACGAGATCCCGTTTATCCATTTCATCAACTACTGGGTCAACGAATTCGGCAAGAACCTGATGAATTCGTTTGTCTACAGCCCGGCTGCGGACAACAAGCTGTACTATGAAGACGGCAAGGTTAAAGTTTCCTATGCCGAGGATGGCTGGCGCGAAGGCCTGCGTTTCTACAAGAAGCTCTATGATGAGAAACTGCTCGACAACGAGTGCTTCTCCATGACCTTCGACCAGGCTAAGGCGCTGGGCGCAGCTGCCACGGGCAACCGGGTCGGCTGTCTCGTCGGCGGCATCGTGTCAATCTTTGACTTCGCCGATCCGACGATCAACGATTTCGAGGTTATTGAACCGCTCGAAGGACCAACCGGACTCAAGCAAAGTGCTCTTGAGCTGTTCAATCCTTCACCGTTCTTCGCCATCAGTTCCTATTGTGAAAGCCCTGAGATCGCCTTCCGCTGGGCTGACGCACAGCTGTACGATTCGACCGAAGACATCCGCAAGGGCGATTTCACTTGGTTGAATTTCTGGTATGGCGAAGAGGGCGTCGGCTGGGAGAAGGCTTCAGAGAGTGACGTCGGGTTCACCGGTGAGAAAGCTGCCTACAAGTGGCTCTTCAACTGGGGTGAGAACCAAAACACCCACTGGTACGAAACTTTCCTGATCAACATGCCTGAAACGTGGAAACCGCTGATCGCCGCCGACATGGGCGCCGGTTATCAGCAGGAGAAGATCCTCTATGAGGCGACCGTCAACAAGATGATGCCGTATTCGGTTGATAAATCGCTGCCGACATTGTCCTTTGATGAGGCGACATCGATCGAAGTGGCTGAACTGCAAAATGACCTGATCACCTACTACAAAGAAATGCAAGCCAAGTTTGTCCGCGGTGAAGCCGATCTGGACAAAGACTGGGACGCCTATCTGCAGGAACTGAAGAACATCGGCCTGGACCGCTACCTGGAAATCCACCAGGAAGCCTACAAACCTTAATTCCTGACAGAATTTGGTAAACATCATGTAATTTTTAACTGAAAAATGCTGCCGGTGCGGTTGTCCGTTTATGGCAACCGCGCCGGTGGCAGCGGAGGACGATCATGATCAACCGACAACAGACATTGTTGAACAGACGAGGTCAGAAAAAATTCAACATGGCGAAATGGTGGCAGAAATACTGGCAACTGGTCGCGATGATTTTCATTCCGTTTTGCTTTGTTGCCCTTTTCTATTATGGTCCGATGTACGGATTGCAGATCGCGTTTAAGAACTTCCGGGCGATCGACGGCATGTGGAAAAGCCCTTGGGTCGGGATGCTCCACTTCACCCGATTTTTCTCTTCCTACCAGTTTGGACGTGT
>JAWSUP010000235.1:5074-6895 GCA_033549405.1 Bacillota bacterium
GCAACACGCTGGCAATCAGTTTTTACAGTCTGGCTGTCGGTTTTCCTATACCTATCTTTTTTGCACTCATTCTAAACTGTGTACGCAACATTCGTTTTAAAAAGACTGTCCAGATGGTCACATATGCCCCCCATTTTATATCAGTGGTGGTTCTTGTCAGCATGATCATCCAGATACTCTCTCCAAAATTCGGCATGGTCAACAATCTGATCAAGCTGCTGGGCGGCCAGGAAATACTCTTTATGGCGACCGGATCCTATTTCTATTCCATATTTGTCTGGTCCGGTATCTGGCAGAGTATGGGCTGGAGCGCCATCATCTACATCAGCGCCTTGTCTGGTATCGATCCGACCATGCACGAGGCCGCCATTGTCGATGGGGCGTCCCGCTTCAAACGCATTCTGCACATCGACATCCCGGGCATTCTGCCGACCATTGTTATCCTGCTGATTCTTTCAGCCGGCTCGATCATGAATGTCAGCTTCGAAAAAGTCTTTCTCATGCAAAATGCGACTAACACAGAATACAGTGAGGTTATCTCGACCTTGATCTATAAAATCGGTATCCAGGCTTCGATCCCCAATTATTCCTATAGTACAGCGATCGGGCTTTTCAATAATCTGGTCAATTTCATGTTGCTGGTGGCTGTCAACACATTTGCCCGTCGGGTGGGCGAAACCAGCCTCTGGTAAACCCTGTAAAAAGCATCGGATGTTCTGATCGAAGCAACACTGGTACGTTCAACCCGCATGAGGCGGGAATACAACGAGATAGCGAAAGGAGAATGAGTATGTCTGGTGATACGAAACCTGACCTGATCTGGGCTTACCTTCTGCATCTGGGCTACAATATGTGGCATGAGAAAGATGCACCGCCAACGCTCGAATATGTTAATGCCAGCGACAGTCTGCGCTTCGACAAAGAGCTGTGGAATGATGTGCTCAACCGACTTGCTGCAGCCGGCGGCAACACCGTAGTGATCGATCTCGGCGAAGGTGTGCGCTACGAGAGCCATCCCGAACTGGCTGTCTCAGGATCCTGGTCAGTCGGACAGCTGCGCGATGAACTGGCCAGGATGCGTGCGATGGGCTTGCAGCCAATCCCTAAACTCAATTTTTCGACAGCTCATGATGAGTGGCTGGGTGACTATGCCCGCTGTGTCTCCAGCCGGCGCTACTACGAGGTATGCCGCGATCTGATCCATGAGGTGATCGCCATTTTCGACAAGCCGCAATATTTTCACCTTGGCATGGACGAAGAGACATTTGCCCATCAGCGCAACAACCTTTATGCCCTGGTGCGCCAGGGCGACCTGTGGTGGCATGACTTGTTTTTTCTGATTGACCAGGTGGAGAAGGATGGCGTCAGACCCTGGGTCTGGTCCGATATGATCTGGAACCATGAAGCAGAATTCTTACGCCAGATGCCGCGTTCAGTTCTGCAGAGCAACTGGTACTATGGCGGGTTCCAGGCGGTCGGTCCGGATGCGGAGCGCTATATCCGCGCCTATGACACGCTTGAAGCGCATGGTTATGACCAGGTGCCGACCGGCAGCAACTGGTCTCGACCGGATAATTTCCCTGAAACTGTCGCTTATGCGCGCGAGCACATCGCGCCGGAACGCCTCTTCGGCTTCCTCCAGACTGTCTGGAAACCGACATTGCAAGAACGTTGCTACCGCCATTACGAGGCAATCGACCTGATCAGCCAGTCCCGCTGAACGGAGGCGACATGTTTATTGACATCCATGCCCACGCCTGGAGAAAACCAGTTCCCGGCTTCATCCCATTTTGCACGGCAGGGCAGTTGATCGCCCGATAC
>JAWSUP010000236.1:0-6872 GCA_033549405.1 Bacillota bacterium
CAAGTCGAGTCATTGTATTTGCACATTAATGACCGCGAAAACGATGGGTCAATCACCCTGAATTATGACTATCAGGCAGATGCTTTCTATTCCAGGGAGATTGAATTCATCCATGACCATGTCATCCGGATCCTGTGGCACGCCCTGGATAACCCATCCAGGAAGATATCTTTTTTGCACATGCTGTCAGAAAAGGAACGCCAAAAAGTCCTCTATGCATTTAATGAAACGGATGCAACCTGGCCACAGGCTGCCACGGTCGCCGAACTCTTTGAGCGTCAAGCCGCAGCGCGACCGGATGCGACCGCACTGGCTTTCGGCCAGAGCAGCCTGACCTACGCCGAACTGAATCGTCAGGCCAACAAGATCGCTCATCGGCTTATCGCCGCCGGAGCAGGACCTGAGGACCGGATCGCTCTTCTGGCACAGCGATCGCCGCAGCTGGTCGCCGGTATCCTTGGCATCATTAAAGCTGGCGCCGCCTATGTGCCGATCGATCCGGACTACCCCGACAAACGCATCCAGTATATGCTGGACGACTGCGGCGCCCGCATTTTGCTGACTCAGCCCGAACTTGCAAAACCGCTTCAGTTCTCTGGCGCTATGGTCAGCCTGGACCAGCCGGACGGATATGAGGATGGCGGGGCAGAAGGCAACCCGCGCTGCCGGATTCAACCGAACAACCTGCTTTATGTTATTTACACGTCCGGCTCGACAGGTGCACCCAAAGGGGTGATGATCGAACATCGCCAGGTGGTTCGATTGCTGTTTAATGACAAGACGCCATTTGATTTTGGGGCTGATGACTGCTGGACTCTATTTCATTCATACTGCTTCGATTTCTCTGTTTGGGAAATGTACGGCGCTTTACTTTATGGCGGGAAGCTGGTCATCGTGAACAAAGAGGATGCTAAGGACAGTGCACGCTATCTTCAACTCCTGGAACGAGAACAAGTTACGGTTCTCAACCAGACACCGGCTGCCTTTTATAACTTGATTCATGCGATCCGCCGATCCGCAGCATGCGACCTGGCTCTGAGAATGGTCATTTTTGGCGGCGAGGCATTAAAACCGATTCTGCTAAAATCATTCCGGACTCTGTACCCGACCGTGCGCCTGATCAATATGTACGGCATCACAGAAACATCGGTCCATGTGACCTGGATTGACCTTTCGGATGCTGACATCGACAAAAACATCGGCAATATCGGACGGCCCATTCCGACCAGTCGGGTTTATATCCTGGATAAGAATCAGAATCCGCTGCCGATCGGCATTGCCGGTGAAATCTACGTTGGCGGTGCCGGTGTGGCCCGCGGATACCTGAATCAGCCGGATCTGACTGCCGCCAGGTTTTTGCCAGACCCCTTCTTCCCAGGTGAGAATATGTATCGTTCTGGCGATCTGGCCCGTTTTTTCGCTCAGGGGGACCTGGAATATCTGGGTCGTATCGACAAACAAGTCAAAATCCGCGGTCACCGCATCGAACTAGGTGAAGTCGAATCGACGATCCTGCGCGACAGCCACATTCGCGAAGCGGCTGTAATCGCCGGCGAGAACCTGGTTGGAAACCGTCAGCTTTGGGCCTATTATGCCGCTGATGACGTGCTGGATCTGCAGGATCTCAAGACGTCGATCGCGCTGCGCCTGCCGGATTACATGATGCCGGCCTGCTGGATCAAACTTGACACAATACCGCTCAATGCAAATGGCAAAGTGGATGTCCGCCGGTTGCCTGTCCCCAGACAGGAGCATTTTTCAGGCAGAGAATATATAGCGCCCCAGAATGAACTGCAACAGGAAATCGCCTTGATCTGGCAAGAGGTGCTGGGTTTGGATCGGGTCGGTATTCATGACCACTTCTTCGAGTTGGGCGGTGATTCGCTCAGTGCCGTCACTGCCGTAACGAAAATGAAACGCGGTATAACATTTGCCGAATTGTATCAGCATCCGACTGTTCTGAAGCTTTCCGAGTGGGTCAACAAGAAAGAACGGAGTGCTGAGAAAAGCCGATTGTTGCTGGAGCTAACAGACAAGTCAGTAACAGCGAATCGTCATATAATCTGTTTCCCGTACGGTGGAGGCAACGGCCTGACCTATCGCGATCTGGCTGATGCAATCAGCCGAAGAACCAAAGATTGCCACGTCTATGCAGTCAACCTGCCCGGCCATGACCTGCAGCCAGATGCTGAACTGTGGCCAATCAAACGGACGGCAACCAAGCTGGTTGAAGAGATCAAAGCCAGTATCAATGGCGAGATCATTCTCTATGGCCATTGTGTTGGCAGCGCCTTGGCGGTTGAAACGGCCAAGATGCTTCAGGCGGAAAAAGTGCCTGTCAAGACTGTTTACCTGGGCGGCAGCCTGCCGCCGTCACTCAGCCGTCTTATGGGCCGCAGTTTTGATCCCTGGCGGATGATTCCAGATCGTGGTATCGTCAATTATCTCAATCGCATCGGACTGGAGCAGGCAGCCCTGCCGCAAAACTATCTGGACAGTATGATACGTTCATTCCGGCATGATGTCAGGAACTACTATCGCTATTTCCATGATCACCAGAATGCGCCTTCCGCTAAATTAGAAGTCCCTGTCGTCTGTATTGTTGGCGAGGATGACCCCATGACCACTAATTATCAAAGAAGATATGTTGCCTGGGAACGCTATGCCGATACAGTAAAATTACAACAGATCAAGAAGGCCAGTCACTATTTTATCAAGTCAAATGCAGAAGAACTGGCCACGCTTCTGACTGGATCCGGATAAGGTGAGGTACCGCTGATGATATCTATCTTCAATCAGATCAGTTTAGTTCTTGTCATCATCTGCCTGATTTTTCTACTCTACCTGTTTGCCGTCATTCGGCGGATGAAAGATAAACAACAGATTCATTATGCCCTGATGGCCCTCATGGGCACCATCCTGATCTGGGCAGCCGGTGCCATCCTGCTCGAATACAACTATCTCATGAAACGGCAGACCAATCAGTGGCTGGTTTCTATTTCCTATACGGGGCTGATCCTGACGCCCGTCGCCATTTTATACCTTGGTCTGATCTTTGCCAAGACCAAGATCCGCCTGAACGGCAGCCACAGCCTATTCCTGATTGTTCCCATCATATCGCTGTTCCTGGTCTACACAAATGAGTATCACCACCTGTTTTACCGGATCATCGATTATGAGCAAATGACCCAGGCCAGCTCATTTGGACCATATTTCATTTTTCATTCGCTCTACTCCTACCTCTGCATCGTCATTGGCATGTGGTACCTGATTTATTTTTCCATTAAAAACGCCGGGTTTTTTTCCCGGCAGTCAATCCTGATCCTGATTGGCATCGTCGTTTCTTTGATCTATAATGGTCTCATTACTTTCCAGATCATCAACGTCCGCTTTCATACCAATGTTATTTCGTTTGTCTTTTCATTCCTGTTCTTTTATCTGGCTATCATCAAATACGATTTTCTGAGTGTTGTCCCTATCGCACTGCAAAAAGTGGTCGATCATATATCAGACAGCTTTCTGGTCATCAGCAAGGATGATGTCATCATCGACTACAATCAGACCTTTGTCGAAACCTTCAAAAACCAACTCAAAATAGACCGCAAAGATTCTCTCAGTCACCATCTGCTCCAGACTGAATACAGTCCATCGATTCGTGAATTGCTGCAAGGCATCCAGGATGCCATCAGGCAGCGTGAGCAGGTGATTTTTGAACATAATATTGAACTTAACGATAAGATCTGCTATTTTACAATTGAAGTCACGCCGCTCTATAATCAGGGTATCTACCTGAGCACAGTCGTCCTGCTCAAGGATATCACCCAGGTGCGCACTGCTCTGGAGACCATCCAGCGCAATCATGAAATCCTGGCCGAACAGGAACGTCTGGCTTCCCTGGGCCAGTTGATCGGCGGTATCGCCCATAATCTGAAAACCCCGATCATGTCCATAGCCGGCGGTATGGAAGGGCTTCTGGATCTGATTGACGAATATGACAATTCCATCGACGATCCGTCCGTCACCGGACAGGACCACCACGAAATCGCTGTCGAGATGAAAAAATGGGTCGACAAGATCAAGCCGCACTGCGCGTACATGTCCGATATCATCTCAGCTGTCAAGGGCCAGGCCAGTCAGTTCAGTTCAAGTTCGAGCATGACCTTCACACTGGGCGAACTGATCAAACGGGTTCAACTGATGATGTTACATGAACTGAAGCGCTTTCACTGTGTCTTGAATATCCAGTATGATGAGAACCGCCTGATCGAGTTCCAGGGCGACATCAGCAGCCTGGTGCAGATTTTTGATAACTTGATCATGAATTCCATCAATGCATATGCCGGGCAAAAAGGAGCTATCGACCTTACAGTCCATGAAAATACAACATCCGTGCTGTTCGTTCTTAAGGATTGGGGTGGCGGTATTCCTGAGGCTATCCGGGATAAGCTGTTTCGTGAGATGGTGACAACCAAAGGAAAGAACGGAACCGGCCTCGGTCTTTATATGTCCTATGCGACGGTCAGGGGCCGTTTCAACGGCAACATGTGGTTCGAAACGATAGAAGGTGAGGGCACGACATTTTATGTATCAATTCCGATCGCCCGGTCAAGTAATATCAAACACCCGGCCATGCCGGCAGAAAGCCCGCAACGCACCAACCAAACCGGAACCAGACAGCTGTCAGGCGGTGTAGTATGAGAAAATTACAGCAGTTGCCCGTATCAGATTACCGCATCATTGTAGTCGATGACGAAATCGGAATCATCGACTCACTATCAGTTGTACTCAAAAGAAGCGGTTATGATATAGTTGGCGAGACCGATCCTGTCAAGGCGATTGAAATCATCCAGCAGGAGCACTTTGATCTGCTGATCCTCGATTACCTGATGCATCCACTGCACGGGGATGAGGTGGTCGAGCAGATCCGCCGGTTCAATAAAGAGCTCTACATTCTGCTGCTGACCGGTCATCGTGATCTCGCGCCGCCTCTTGAGACAATCAAGGCGCTCGATATCCAGGGCTATTGTGAAAAAAGCGACAAGTTCGACCAGTTGATCCTGCTGGTCGAATCCGGCATCAAGTCAATTGCTCTGCTTAAAATGATCAAGAAATTTCAGGATGGGCTGAACAAGATTCTCCAGGCAGTTCCCAGAATCTACCAATTGCAGCCACTCGGCAGCATTCTCGAAGATATCCTGTCTGAACTGCTGCCGATCGTCAACAGTGAGAATGCTTTCATCTTGGTTGATGATGTGACCGGTATCAATGAGGACAAACGCAGCATCTTTAAGGGTATCGGCAAATACAGAATTGATGTGGACGAGTTCGTCGACCTGCTGCACCCGCAGCTAATGGAACAGATCGGCCTTTCACGCATGAATAATGAAGTGATCTATTCTGAGGAGGGCGTGATACTGCCACTCAATAACGAACTGCTCCAGTCGATCGGCGTCATCTACGTCGAGAGTTCCAACTCAGGAATCAACCAGTTCGACCAAGGCGTCAAGTTGCTGGAAATCTATGCCAATCAAGCTGCATCATCTCTGAGCAACGCCTTTCTGCACTCCATGGTCAACATGAAAAACGAAGAGCTGAGCACGACCTACAACCAGCTCCATATCCGCTATATGGATACCATTGAAGCGCTGCGCCTGGTCGTCGATGCCAAGGATATCTACACTCGCGGCCACTCGGATCGGGTATCCTTCTTTGCCGTTCTGGTCGGGAAAGCCATGGGCCTGTCCGATGATGATCTCGAGCTTCTGCGCATCAGCGGCGTGTTCCACGATGTCGGCAAGATCGGTACGGCAGACGACATCCTGCTTAAGACAGACAGCCTGAAAAGAGAAGAGTTCGAAGAGATCAAAAAACATCCGCTCAAGGGAGCCCAGATCCTTTCAGCCATCTCGATGTTCAAGGCCGTTGTTCCCATCGTCCAGTGCCACCATGAACGTATCGACGGTCACGGCTATCCACAAGGATACAGCGGCGATCAGATCCCATTTCTCGCCCGTATCATTTCGGTCGTGGATGCCTTCGATGCCATGACATCCGATCGCCAGTACCGGCCGCGCCTGAACCTTGAAGCGGCCCGTCAGCAACTGCTGCAGGGAAAAGGAACCCAGTTTGATGATCGCATCGTTGACGTTTTTGTCGATATCCTGAAAGAATACGATGATCTGGTCGCGGAAATGGACCGCCGGCAGATCGGTATTGCCAGCTACAGCGTTCAGACGAATCTGTTGAAAGGCTGATGACCTTTAGTAAATGACCAGGCTCTTATTAACTGTTCCTTACCAGAGCTGATGGACACCGGGACGGATCAGACTGTCATAGATATCCCGGACGCCTTGCATTTGCGCGTTGCTGAGCGGCGGCATGTCTGCTGCGACGACATTGCTGTCAACCTGGTCCGGTCGGCTGGCTCCGGGTATGACGCAGCTGACAGCATCAAACATGAGAATCCAGCGCAGGGCATACTGGGCTAAGGTGTAGTCATTCGGGAAAAGGGCCTGCAGCTGTTCGACCGCATCCAGCCCCGTCGCATAATCAACCCCTGAAAACGTTTCACCCTTATCAAAGGCTTGTCCGTCCCGGTTGAAGAGGCGATGATCATTTTCATCAAATCGGCTCTCTTTGGAAAATTTCCCTGTCAGCAACCCGCTGGCCAGTGGGACGCGGACAATGACGCCGACTCTGCGCTTCAGCGCCTGTTCAAAGAACAGCTCAGATGGGCGCAGCCGGAACATGTTGAAAATGATCTGAACGGTTTCAACCCCCGGGAATTCGATTGCCTTAAGCGCTTCTTCGACACGCTCGACGCTGACGCCATAATGACGGATTTTACCCGCTCTCTTCAGATCGTCCAATGC
>JAWSUP010000237.1:0-6853 GCA_033549405.1 Bacillota bacterium
GGTGGTTGACACAGAAAACTGTTTCGAAGCCGGCTTTGGTTTCTGTCCGTTTCGTCACATGTAAGCCGGCACAATTGATCAGTACATCGATTCGCGGGCAGCGGTCGAGGATCGTCTGCGCCGCCTGGCGGACCTGGTCGAGGTCGCTGAGGTCAGCGATGATCGAGTCGATCTGGACCGGCCACCTGTCCTGAAGTTCCATCTTGACCTTATCAGCTTTTTCGCGGCTGCGGGAAATCATGACCAGGGATGCGCCGTGTTCGGCCAGACAGCGCGCTGCTTCAAGACCGACGCCGGATGTCGCTCCGGTGATGACGCAGAGCTTCCCTGCCATGGACGTCTCGAACGGCTTCTGAGGCGCCTTCCGGTTCGTCAGGAACTTGAGTTCATCTGGTAATTCACGTTTCATAATGCCTCAACAATGCTTTTAGTCAACTTCATTGCTTGTCGTTAACAGCCCATTATCCAAACTTTTTGTGCATGAATTTGCGGTACATCTTGCGAAACCTGGGAATCCCGTTGAAAATGTCACCCCAAAGGTCAAAATAATCGCGCTGTGCGATGATCCGGCCATCTTCATGAAATGTCAGTTTTGTAGCCCCGTAGATGGGTGTGTCCGGGTATTTCTTGAATGACATCGTCATGATCCAGTCCATCAATACCACATTGCCTTCCTGAGTCAGCGAAAGGATTTCCATGTGCAGTTTTTTGCATCGGTCTGTCAGCCGTGCACACATCGCTTTGAATTCGTCCAGTCCCTCTACCCGCTGAATGCTGTCCTGAAAGACGAGATCCGGATGATAGTATTGGAAAATGTGCGACCAGTCCGGTTTCCCATCCGTATTATACGTCTTTGACCACAAAGCCTTGATCTGCTCTTGCGTGAGTTTGATAGAGTCGCCCGGAGCGACCGGATCCATTATTTTGCCGTCTGCCATGTAAACCCCCACCCGTTTTCGCTTCATTGAATCAGTCACAATCTGATTCATGGTTTACCCTGTTGGGTTGATTATATACTATTGTATTGAAAAAAGTCTGTCTTTGCTCACTTTTCAGTTGACACTATTCAGCCAGCTGTAAAGCCCCTCTCAACAGGTACTTCATCCAAATGAGGCCAGCGGTCTAACAAGTCCCTGCGAATATATATGTAGAGCCATGATATCTGGCTCTGATCTTTCCAGATAAAGGCAGATGTGATTTTTTTAACTGCAACAAAGTCATTAATTGAGAGTGACGTACCAAATACACTGCTGAGATCTGGAGATGCAATCAGGAGATCAGGTATTCCCATATCTCGCCATGCCTGCAGGTTTTCGTTATTGTCAGTTCGTTTATGTATTAAAAAAGGATATCGATCATCACCTATATTTAGATTTGATATGATATTGCGTGTGAAATACGGCAGAATCTCAACCCCTGCAACCATATTCGTGTCTACGATTATATCGCCAGATGCAGGATGTGTTTCAATACTCCAAGATGCCATGATCTGAAGGTCATCTAGCTGGTTTTGGGCAAGAAACTCTGCCGCTTCACGACCATATCCATAATTGATGCGGATATCTTGGATGCTGGACATAACCGTCCAGTATATCGATACAGCAAGGCACATGCCGACAAACAATGGCACTACAAACGTCAGTTTATGCAATTCGCGGCCATTATCACTGTTTTTTAAAATGAATGCAGGCAGTGGCCGCTGATTCTGTTCGGGTTGTTCGAGACTGATCCACACCAGGAAAATAAATAAGAGGGTAACAATACCTAAATGGTGCGGCTTGAAATAAACACGTGCGCTGAATACAGCGAGAAATAAGTGGGTCAGACCATACACGGCCAGCTTTCTGCTTCTATAAGCATAAAAACCAAACAACAGGTTGAGGGCTATCCCTAAGATCAAGCCAAAAATCATGTTGACCGATGACAGCTTGATATTCGCAAGAAGACTGTACGAATATGAGCTCTGGAATATCACCGCGTCAATTGGCGCAATCAGCAACATGTAGATGATCCTGAAAAGGAAACTGTTCTGTGTCGGCAAATCAGCAGCCATGGTGTCGCTAAAAGGTAAAATAAGCCAGACAAGCACAATAGCATAGACCAATAGACCAGACAGACAAAAAAATCGCTTATCTCTCAGAAAATGGCCAATGAACATCCTGATGGTCTGCCTGTCCCAGATCTCAATAAGCCAGGCCATGGCTATCCCCGCGCTGATAGCGATGCCAAAGCTGCTGGCAGCAGCCAGCAGCATCAGACAGAGGACGAAGCGAAACGGCCGGGTATGGCGTGTTTTGTAATAGACAGCAGTTAAGACAAAAGCCAACATCAGCAGACTGTAGTTGCGGCTGATTACACCATATTGGTAAAACAGGAAGAATGTGAAGGGCAAGACCATTCGCACAAGCCTGGGAAAAGGCGCCTTGAAAAGAATCAGGCCAGACGAGGCTGTTGCAAGCAGTATGGTGGTTGCTTTCAAACCCCATTCATATGGAATACAACTGCGGGCTAAAGGCAATAAAAGCAGATGCCACAGAGGCGTATGTCCTTCATAGTGCGGAATGAGCAGTAGAATGTCCCGAAGGGACGCACTGCGGGAGATCATCCAAGACTGTGCTTCATCAAACCACGGTTCGTGAAAAGCAGAGACGGCAGACATCAAAAGCATGACTCCGAACAGGATCAGCATCTCCGGCAGACGATTCATCGACTGATCAAACAAATGATATGCGTCCGTGAATTGTCTCGACAATCCTATTTTACCAGTTGCCATATCTACCCTTCCGTTATCAGCTAGACGATCAGGTGGTTATTCGTCATGAATCTGTCAGCAACATTTGACCTTTTAACATAAATTCTACTACAATAACGATAATTATCAAATTCTATGAAAATCGATAAATTCACACGGATTGAACACGAGGATGTTGAGGTGCGCAAGATGCTGTTGGCAGAGTTAAACAAATGCAGAAACATACGACAGATCTATCAGACGCTTCCGCAAAGCTGGCAGGAAAAGCTGACTCATATCGTCTTGACGATGTGGGTCCTGCTGCCTTTGCCGATGCTGTTGATGTTTTTTATCTTCGCGCATGATGTCGATCGGATCAGTGTCATGTACAGTGTTTTAATTGAGTCAGCCGGCAACTTGACCCTAATGGCGATGATCATTCAATTTGCAGAGAAATTTGCTCTCCGCAAAAAACTGGAAATAATGAAATTGATTAAAAAAGCCCCCTGGTCTATCCTGCTTCTGCTCATGCTTGTCTGGGTCACTATCGCCTGCCTGCGATCTAAGGATCTCGACACAGCCATTTATGGTATTCCCTACTATCGTGAAGGGCTGACGACATACATCTATTATGCTGCTATTTATTACCAGGCGACAAAATTAACAGATGAATACAGGACGAGTATCATCAGGCGATTCGTCTGGGTATCTCTGGTCCTGGCCATCGTTTTTCTGGCCCAATATCTTCACATCGGGTTAATCAGCAATACACTATTTGCTGGAGAATTTGCTTTTCTGAATTCGACCAACTACCTGGGTTACTACCTGGCATTGTCTATTATCCTGTTGGCAGGATTGGTCATCCAGGCAGACAGGAAAGGAATGTTCATCTACTCCTTGTTGCTCGCCTTCAACTCCTATACCCTGATCAGGAACAACACATTTGGCGGTTTCATCGCTGCTGTTCTGGCGCTTGTTTTGCTTATCCCTATACACAGATTCTACAAAAAGAAATTTAGTTTTCGACTCCTCATTCCTTTGGCCATCTTTCTCTTCGTCTGTTTAATTCATGTCTCCATCACCCTGTTCACAGGCAACGATAATTCAATTTACATGAATATTCACACCTTGACTACAGATGTCACGAAAATTGCCAGAAATGCCGAGGATGCCGGTATGGCCGGCAGTGGCCGGTTCAGGCTCTGGGCAAAAGCCATCGAACTGATCCGTGAAAAACCTTGGTTCGGCTATGGTCCGGATCAGACAGTGCTGGCTATCAGTCCGACCGTTACACATGTTCGACCACACAATGAACTCATCCAACACGCATTGTATTTTGGCATACCGGCTGCACTCCTCTATTTAACTTCCTTGATCTGGATACTTGTGCGTCAAGTCAAACAGCTCAGCAATCTGACGCCTTCAACGGTGATTGCAGCCGGTGCTGTGATCGCCTACTTCATATCTTCAATGTTTGGCAATACGACACCTTGGGTCGTTCCTATTTTCATGATGTGTCTTGCCTTTTCCTCAGCACCAGGATCACTGCATTGACCTTGATCATCCTCTCCTTGATCAACAACATCCTGTCGATCGCGAATGCATCTATCTCATTCCCCTTCAGCATTTTTTCATCAGTTGCCGTTATGTGGCTGACTGAGGGGATCGCCGACAACTTCGGCATCCAGGCGATTGCCATCGTCGGTCTGGTTCTCTCTTTCTTAGTCATCGGTATCTATGCGCTGCTGTATTATTTGTCATCGCGCAAGGTCTGGCCTGTCTGGACCGCCTTTGGCCTGTTCGTGGCCGATACGCTGCTGCTGGCAGGTTTTGCTCTGCTCTCCAGTGACCTATCTTCTTTCATGTTTGACTTTTTGTTTCACATCTATGTCCTCTGGTCACTGCTAACCCTGGCCAGAGCAAAAACGCAGCTGAGCCAGCTGACCAGGAACTTCACTGATCAGGTGCCTGAAAACACTCAATCCAGACAAGAGGATATTAAGCCTGAGGATGCGCCCCTACTGTCCTGAGCAGACTGCGATGCTTTCTGACTTGCTCATATGACCCGGAAGCTTAACTGGCGATTCTGTCGTTCTGCCTCTTCAAAAACCTGGATCAGTTTTTCTCCGTAATCGCCCAAAGCGGTGGTCAGATCGCCTCGGTTGACTAAAGTGACCTGCATCGCTTCACCGCAGGTGCTCAGCAGATCCCAGAGCGCATCCAGATTGGCGCCATAATAAGCTGGCAGCCTGAGTTGTTTTTGCAGATGGCGGTGGGCATGTTCACGGGTGTCCATTTTCTTGCCGTTCAGCTGTATTTTCCGCATTCTTGCTCCTTAATGCAATCGTTAATATAATCGTTGAAATGACTGGTAATGGTCGTCAGTATAATAGATCAGGCCGTCACTTGAGTAAACAAGTCTCTCTGCCCCGCGGTAGCCGCCGTCGTAATTGACGTCGCACTCATACCAGATACGGCCGTCTACATCCGGCAACAGACCTTCACGGTTACCAAAGCGGTCACCGCCGATGCTCATCCTGTCCGTGACATCCCAGAGATTACCCCGACTTGCATCCCAGCCCAGCTTTGCTGCTTCGCTTTTGCTGATGTAGTTGAGCGGCAGCTGCTGGTACGCATTCAGATAAGCGGCGACATCCTCGGGTGATGTGTAATAGCCATTGATATCAGGTATTTCTACAGTCTCTTCAAGGGTGACTGCCGGTGTCGGCACGTTCTCAGCCGTTGTTGTGGTGTTTGGAATGGACATTGTTGTTGCAGGGACAGACTGAGCAAAACAGCCGGCCAGCATGGCCGCCAGCACCAGGACGAGTGCTAATAGAGCATGCGTCTTGCGCCGGTATCGACGATTCGTTTTTGCCATCATCATTGATGATCACTCCTGATAATTTACCTGATAATTGATATTATACGCTTTGCAGATCACGTTATGAAATGTCTCCATTGTTTAGCTTGCTGCCGTATCATATGCCTGCGGCGTCCCGAACCTGACAACAATAACTGAAGGAACTGAATGAACTAATGGTTAAAAACCATAAGGTTCGGGCTTTTCTGATGTGATATAATCTGCATTAAGCACGTTACGATAAGTGGCTGTTATGGTTGAATGGAGTCTATCGATGGAGATTGTCCTGCAGATTCTGATCGGTGTCGGATTGGCTGCGACTTGCGGCTTCAGGGTATTTGTACCGCTTCTCGTCATGGGTATCGCCGGCCTCAGCGGTTACCTGCATTTGGCAACAGGGTTCGAGTGGATTGCCAGCCTTCCTGCTGTGATCATTTTCGGCATTGCGACTGCCATTGAAATTGCCGCTTATTTTATCCCTTATATCGACAACTTGTTGGACAGTATCAGCATCCCGGTCAGCGTTATCGCAGGTATTGTCGTTGCAGCATCGGTCATCACCGATGTCCACCCTATCCTTCGATGGACACTTGCTGTCATGGCCGGAGGCGGCATCGCCACTGTCACCAGCCTGATCAGCAATGGCGTACATGGCGTATCGACAGTCGCCAGTGGCGGTGCAGCGAATCCAGCTGTGTCAGGCGTCGAATCGGTCCTGTCTGTGATATCGGCGATCATATCTATCGTTATTCCAATTCTGGCTATTGTTCTGATTGCCATTCTGGTGATTGTTGCCATCCGGGTTCTGCGCAAGTTTAGACAGAAGCATAACAATTATCGTACCTCCGGATGATCGCAGGCATTGATGATGCCCCGGAAATGTAATGTCTGGCTTTCTATTCCTTTCTTGCCAGCAGGCTAATCAATTTCTCGGCGGCGGCTTCAGCGAAAGCCTGGTCATTAATGTGCATATGTAATTCCTGGATTTCGACCACCTCACGGTTGACGTTGGCTCTCAATTCATTGAATAAGGCTGTATTCTCTGCCACGCCGTAAAAAATCTGGCCAGGCCTGTCTAAAGCCGATATGCCATTGAGCGGCAGCATCAACACAGTTGGACCTTTGGCCATGTTCAGTTTTTCAGCGATCTTCCTGCCGATCTTAATGTTTTCTTCGACTGACGTACGCATGAGTGTAACGTTAGCCGGTCTTTCGACCGAAATCAATGAAATCAGAAAAAACAAGGCCTGAAACGCCCT
>JAWSUP010000238.1:0-6852 GCA_033549405.1 Bacillota bacterium
GCATTGCTTCCGGTCCAATCACCTATACTGAGTTAACCCGATAGCCACATTTTTTAATAAAAAACATAACAAAAAAGATGAGATGTAGATCTTAAGATATATAAACAAAGTTTATATATCTGATTGACAGATAAAAATGCTTCATGATATAATTGCAAAAAGTATTATTAATAGTATTTGAGAAATGGCAGCGTTGCGGAGGGTCATGTCATGGATAGAATTTGTTCAGCTATCATTGGGACAGGGTATATCGGAGCCAGCCATATCGAGTCAATACGCAGGATTGGTTTTGCCGAACTGATCGCAGTGGCAGATGTCAATGCGGACTTGGCAAAACGAAAAGCAACTGAACATCATATCCCTTATTGTTATGAAAAAATTGATGATCTGCTGGCTAATCCAGAGATACAGGTGGTACACAATTGCACGCCCAATCATCTGCATGCCCAGATCAATGAGCAGGTAATCAGGTCCGGCAAACACCTGTTCTCAGAAAAGCCTTTAGCTCGAAACAGCCTGGAATCAGGCAGACTCGTTCAATGTCTCAAAGAACATCCGGATGTTGTAGCTGCAGTGAATTTTAATTACAGGATGAATCCGCTGGTTCAGGAGACCAAATATCGTATTGCCAATGGTGAGATTGGTCAGGTTAACCTGGTTCATGGACATTATCTGCAGGATTGGCTGCTCTATGACACTGATTACAATTGGCGGTTGGAACCGGAAATCTGCGGTGTCTCTCGCTGTGTGGCTGATATTGGATCGCATTGGATGGACATCGTGCAATATATAACCGGGACGCGAATTGTTGAGGTTTGCGCTGACCTGGCTATCGTTATTCCCGTCCGGAAGAAGCCAACGACACAGGTTGAAACCTTTTCTGTTTCTCACGATATGGCCTACGAAGAAAAAAAGATCGTTACAGAAGATTACGGCGCTGTGCTATTCCGTTTGAGCAATGGTGCACATGGTGTTTATTGCACATCAGAAGTCAGTGCCGGTCATGGCTGCTACTTTGATTATGAAATCAACGGCAGCAAAGCGTCGATCCAATGGAATCAGCAGACGGCTGACCAGATGTGGATGGGATTCCGGGACCAGGACAACCATATCATTATGCGGGACCCGAACAGTATGACGGAAGGCGCCAGGCAATACACCCATCTGGCAAAAGGTCATCCTGAAGGTTGGAATGATGCTTTTACGAACAATATTCAGGCGTTTTACCAATATATAAAGAGTGATAAGAAATTAGGTCAGGATCCCTGTCCCTTTGCTACCTTTGAAGAAGCTGATTATATCATCCGCTTAACAGAGGCGATTGTCGAAAGTCATGCCACCAGAAGTTGGGTTACTGTCAAGTAACTTTGAAGGAATCCCCAGATTGTTGATCAATGAAGCGAACTAACGCAATAGGAGGTCATTATGTCCCAATTCAAATTTTCTGCTGGTCCCTGGAATGTTCATGAAGGTGCTGATGCATTTGGACCGCCAATCCGAGAGTCCATATCGCTCGAACAAAAGATGATCCGCTACAAGGAAATCGGCTTTGATGCGATGCAATTTCACGACGATGATGCAGTTCCAGATATCAATGATCTGGATGAAGACCAGATCAAAAAGGCCGCTCGCCAAGTGAAAGGCCAGTTGGATAACTGTGGTCTGGCTGCTGAATTTGTGGCGCCGCGCCTCTGGATGGATCCGCGCACAGCTGATGGCGGTTATACCAGCAACAGTGCAGAGGATCGCGCCTTTGCCCTCTGGCGCTCATTGCGTTCGATCGATATCGCGCGCGAGTTGGGCTGCGACAAGATTGTTCTCTGGCTGGCCCGAGAAGGGACATTGTGCGCTGAGAGCAAAAATGCCGTTGAAGGCATCAAGCGATTGATCGAAGCAGTTAACCAGATGCTGGCCTATGATAAGTCAATCAAAATCCTGATCGAACCGAAACCCAATGAGCCGATCGACCGCAGTTTCTGCGGAACCTTGGGACATGTGATGGGCTTATCGGCAGCAACAGCTGACCCGTCACGCGTTGGTGGTCTTCTGGAATCGGCTCATGCGATATTGGCCGGACTCGATCCCGCTAACGAAATATCATTTGGACTGGCAATGGGCAAGCTTTGGGGTGTCCATCTGAATGACCAGAATGGTATGAAATATGATCAGGACAAGGCATTCGGCGTTGAGAACCTGCGCCAGGCTTTCAATCAGGTCAAGGTCCTGGTAGAGAATGGGTATGGTCAGAATGGTGAATATGTTGGCCTGGATGTCAAAGCAATGCGGACACAGCCGGATGAAGTGAGTTATCGCCATCTGGAAAACAGCCTCGCTATCGTGAAAGCACTCGAGGAAAAAGTTTCACGATTTGATTATTCTTTCCAGAAGCAGTGCCAGGAAAACCGCGATTATGAAGCACTTGAATTGTATGTCATGAATTTGTTGTTGCACGATTGAAGCTTGAAAACCCACTAATGGTAGAAGAAGGCATTATGAGCGACACTTACAATCCATATACTGACATGTTGGACTCTCTGGAAAAGGCAGCCAGACTATTGGGTCTGGAAGAACGCGACTACGCAGCGATGAAGTATCCTGAGCGCGAGTTGAAAGTGTCCATTCCGGTTGAGATGGATGATGGACGAATCCAGGTTTTCGAGGGTTACCGGGTCCAGCATTCCACATCGCGAGGGCCCTGTAAAGGCGGTCTTCGCTATCACCCGGACATCAATATCGATGAAGTCAAGGCGTTGGCTGCCTGGATGACTTTAAAGTGCGCGGTGGTCAACATCCCATATGGCGGCGCTAAAGGCGCAGTCAAGGTCGATCCGCAAAAGCTCTCGCGGGAAGAACTGAAACGGTTGACCCGGCGGTATACGGGCATGATCCTTCCCCTGATTGGTCCGGAGCGTGACATACCCGCGCCGGATGTTGGAACAAACGCAGAAGTCATGGGTTGGATCATGGATACATACAGCATGTTTAAAGGGTATACGGTACCGGGTGTGGTAACAGGCAAACCGATCGAAATAGGCGGTTCGTTAGGGCGGCGGGAAGCAACCGGACACGGCGTCATGCTGATCACACGCGAAACGCTGCATCGGATGGGTATACCTGTATTGGGCACCAGTGTGGCTGTTCAGGGCTTTGGCAATGTTGGCAGTACGTCTGCACGGCTGCTCCAGCAAGAAGGTTGCCGCATCGTTGCGGTCAGTGATGTGTCAGGCGGACTCTATAAGCGGTCGGGCCTTGACATTCCAGACATACTGAACTACATGGAAGCAAATAAAGGCAATCTGCTATCCAATTATACAGGAGACGGTGTCAAACATATTACAAACGAAGGCTTGCTGACAATGGATGTAGACATCCTGGTACCAGCTGCTCTGGAAAATCAGATTACACTGGATATCGCTCCGCGAATTCGGGCAAAGGTCGTGATTGAAGCAGCAAACGGGCCGACAACGAATGAAGCTGATGAGGTGCTGAACAAGCAAGGCGTCACGGTCGTACCGGATATCCTGGTTAATGCCGGCGGTGTGGTCGTGTCATACTTCGAATGGATCCAAAATATCCAATCGCTCACCTGGGATGAAGATGAAGTGAACCGGACCCTGGAAAAGATCATGATCCGTGCTTTTAACGAGGTGTGGGAAGATTCAGTCAAAAGCAAAATTCCCCTGCGCATGAGTGCTTATAAAGTCGCCATTGCCAGAGTTGCCAACGCGAAAAAACTCAGGGGCGTTTTCCCCTGAGAAACAACATCAATTCAGGCATCTTTATCAAATGCCTGAATTGATGCAATCTATTCAAAAAATGTCAGCAAAGCCAAAGTGGCACTGCCGATGACGGCACCCTGCCAACCCAAAGAAGCTTTGCGAATATCCAGATTCTGTTGAATGGTAACCAGGGCTCGTTTACGTACGGTCTCCTGGATCGTATTCATGATGCTCGGGAAATTTTCGACGACGCCGCCCCCGATCAAAACCAGTTCAGGATTAAGGATGTTCAGCATATTGGCCAGGGCTGTCCCAACGCGCACACCGGCAATGTTGATCGCGTCATAGCACTGCTTATCGCCTGACTCCATGGCTTTACGAACAATCGCAGGTGTGATGTCCAAAGAACGTGTGATAATCGGCAGTAACTGTCGCAAAGGTGAAAAGCCGTTGTATTGGTTGTAATCTTGATATATTTTCCCCAGAATCATTTTCATGGTAGCTGATAATTCCAGACAGTCAAAATTACCGCAGGTGCAAACTACACCTTGATCAGAACTCATCACATGGCCAAATTCACCGGAAAAACCGTGACTGCCGCGAAACATCTGCGATTCGATGATAATTGCCGCAGCGATATCATAACTACCCAATGAAATGAATATCTGATTGGGCACATTTTTACCTGCACCGAAATGCTGCTCGGCAAGAGCCATGCAACGGGCGCTGGTATCGAGAAAGGCCGGCAATCCAAAGCGCTCACGCAGGATATCCGTTAACAGAATGTTATCCCAACCACCGATATTCGGACAGAATATAATTTTGCCCTTTGCATGATCAACCATGCCACTGACGCCGACGCAAATTGCCATGAATCGATCCTTGCCAAACTGCTCCAATATATCGGAGATTTTGTCACACAGGCTGTCAGGATCGAGACATTTAATCGGCATAATATTGTCATCGACATTCGGGATAAGCCACTCGGCAACAAGAGACCCATCCATACGGATTACACCGCATTTCACTGCATATCCGCCCAGATCGATGCCGATGATATAACCATACTCAGGATTGATCCCCAAAAGGACAGATTTTCGCCCGCCGGTTGACTCCAGCGATCCTTTTTCCTGGACAATGCCATCATCAATCAATGAACTTGTAAACTTCGTGACGGATGTCATGCTGAGGCCCGTCTCAGCACACAACTCACTGCGGGTAATCGCAGCACGTTTGTTGATGATCTGCAGAACGAGTTTTTTCTTTGTGGTATCCTGGTTGTAGCGGTTAATGTCAATCATAAGTACCTTTCATCTTTTGCGTCTACCTCATTTTCATTTTTACATTGAATCAATCAGTCTCAGGTTTTCTGTCACAGCAGCGTCATCAGCATCTTCTGTCAGGGCATAAGTGTTGAAGAATCGGGCAACCGTTATTTCATATCCACCACGGCTATACTGGGCTCTGGTTGGAAAATATCCGAACGATCCGTTGGAATTACTGAGGCAAAGTGAGTGCTGATATGAACTATGATGCCGGATGCGCAACGTTATTTCCATGAAGACTTCAAAGGGGAAGGGTATCAGCACGACCGGACCAATGGCTACAAGTGTTTGCCTGAAGCAAAAATGGCTTTGTGGCGCCAGTCCTGTCTCATGTTCGTTCACAACTTTCTGCCACTTGACATATTTTTTCAGATCCATACCGACAAGCTGATCAGGATTGCCCAGTTTATCCATCTCGGTTCTGGCCGTTTCCAGAGCGGGTAAAGGCAGATAGGGCAGCCGGATCTCATCGGTTATCGTATTGACAGCAACAGACCTGTACTCTTTGATGCTGCGCCAGGCGCGCACGGCGTCTATTCCGGCGTGCGCACCCAGTTGTTGTGCCAGTTTCAGGTCGCCGGTCGTTTTACCATTGGGCAATCTCGGACCAACATCGCCCTCAGCCCCGTTAAAAAATACAGTCATCGCGCCAGACTGCTCTTCCAGGCAATCGACCATCGGCCCTGACCAATCGCGTGTCACTTCTGGATTCTTGCCGGATGCTGTTCCGTGACAGCAATAGTGGATCAAATTGACGATCGGTTCCATTGCCGGAGTTCTAAAACTTAAAACGGTCATGATGGGATCATAGGGCCCCCAGGGGTTTTGCCCCAGCGCAATGGAACCATCGCGATTGATCTGACGGCGATTGACAGCGACATCGCTGTGGGTTGTCCCGATCCCCAGAACGGCCGGCTGCAGGTTGCTGCAGGCTAATTTTGCCGCCCGGATTGTTTGCGGTATCAGGATGTCCTGGATATATCCTGAGTCGACAATCCCCCATCCTGCAGACGGACTGGTTGCCGGTCCGGAGTGCGTATGCGTCGAACAGAACAGAATATGATCGGCAGGAATATCTGTTTCTGTGCTGAGCATCTGACGCAGTTTATTACAGCTGTCCGCGTTGTAGGTACAGATATCAGCACTGATCAACAGGGCTCTGGTTTGCTCTGACTCCAATTCAATACAGGTAACCCGCAAATCATCATGAATGGATTCTGCCGGTCTGCCTGGTGCGTAGCCATACAGAATGGTTCCGACAGGGGGTGTGATGACGGATCTTCCGGCACCGACCTTCAACGTGACGGTCATGCCGTATCACCTTCCTTGATTAATAGTTCGAGCAACTTCAAATTTTCTTCCACAGCAGAATCATCAGCATCTTCAGTCAGGACATAAGTGTCAAAATAATGAGACATGGTGATCTCATAACCGCCCCGACTGTACTGGTCTTTGGTAGGGAAGTAGCCGAAGGATCCATTTGTTTCACTCAGACAAAGCGTGTGCTGGAACGGGCTGTGCCCGCGGATGCGCAAAGTCATCTCGACGAACATTTCATATGGGAAGGGAACGAAAGCTACCGGGCCGACAGCTACCAGGGATTGCATGAAGCAGTGGCCGGATTTTACTGGTATTCCGGTCGTAAGGGTCATGATCACCTGCTGCCATTTGTCATATTTCTTTAAATCCATTCCGAATAGCTTGTCTGGATCCCCCAGGCTTGCCAATTCAGATTGAGCGGTTGCCAGATCAGGCAAAGGCCGGTATGGCAGTGTGATATCCCGGACAATTGTTTTGACGGCAACATC
>JAWSUP010000239.1:0-6835 GCA_033549405.1 Bacillota bacterium
AACACCACAGGTTATATTGACTCGTTTTTCAAAGCCAGGATAAGGAAAAATATAGACCGTCGCCTGGTTTAACCCGCGAATCCGGATATGCCGGCAATACCGGTTGTCACGCGGCGTATCTTCGATGCAGCTGAGCGGGACATCGCTGTTCTTCTGATCAACAAAAAGGCGGCATTCGTGTTGCCAGGATCGCGGCAACTGGTAGTGCGAACAACCATCACGCAGCCAGGTTTCGCGACCTATCAGCATTGGTGCACCCAGCGGGAAACGAAGCTTCAGTTCAATTGTTGTATCTGGATTGTATCCCGAGAAATAAAATGCATTTTCACAGCGATGGATCATAACTGCCGGATTCCGCTGTTCTGGATTCATTTTTTTGACACAGAGCAGGTAGCCAAAGCGTGACAAGGCCAGCCGCGCCAGTGACTCCATCGGGAAATATTGGATCGGGTCATGGGGTTTGGGCAATGACTTGCCTGGAATAACCGTGTTGGAACAGGTGCCGCGCAGCCAGACAACTTGGCCGCCTTGCCAGTCGGGCAGACTCCGTTCAGAACATATGACACGACGTTCTTCGTCCTGCGTAGCCCAGGCCAGAACCTTGACCGACGGATCATGGCCTGCCGGAAGGACAGCCAGTCCGCCGTCTGACAGCAACGGGTCGTGGAAAAAGCAGTTTGGATATGGTCGTTCCAGCTGATCGACAGGCAGCAGATCGACACTCAGTTCAAAGGTTCCGGACAGAGGTTCAGCGCCAGTCATGCCCAGCATGGTCATGAGCTCGGTGCCTGCATCTTGTAATGATCCATACAGGACTACCTTGCCGCCATTTTCAACGAAGGTACAAATCGCTTTCTCTACAGGTGAATCACATAACGGAACCGGCATCATCAGGATGGAACCACAATACATTGTTTTATCTGCGGCAATTGACTGGATGAAGTTGTCTGATGAAACGACAGCGCTCAAAGGCAGGCCTAGGTTGACAGCACTGCGCATATACCAATCTTCAAAATACATTTTCCCCAGGCGCTTTTCTTTTTTGCCCAGTTCATCGTATTCACCAAAGGGATACAACCAGACCAGCGGTGCAGGCGCGTCAGGTGCGTTGGTAAATGCGCGGATCATATGTGGAGATATTTCATCTGGCACACAATCTGGCAGTCCGCCCAGTGTATTATCAATGGACAGGAACGACAAGGATGTCGGGCCGCTGACCCGTCCGGCGCCATCGATTCGCGACAACGCCAGCGGCATATAGATATCGTGCGCCTGACCCTCATACCGGTCAATCCACGGACTGTTCACCCACCACGGATCGTGGCTGTAGAAACGGTAGGGGAATTCTTCACCTGGCGGCAACTCGGCAATACGCGACATGTAGCCGGTCAATTCAAGACCAAAATCACCATCGATCGCAGCCCAGGGAGAATTTGGCGGTGGCTGGAAGTTGAAACCCCCATTATACAGGTCTTTGAAACTGATGCCGTCTGTAGCGATATCGATGCCAACACCCATATTGGTCCCGCGGGTCTCGATCCTGACATCCGGGCATTCGCGGCGGAATTGAGTCCAGAAGTTCGTGATGTCCGTTCTTGCCTTGACTGCCTTTTCCGGATAGAATCTCGTTCCGTCAAACAACTCGCCTGTGCATTTCCAAGGTTCAAGCCCAAAGCCCAGGCCATTGCTCAGCCAGAGATAATCAAAACCCATGTCTGGCAGGAAATGCCGGCATTGGCGGCCAAGGAAAGTCCCGATCGTGGTTCCTTCCTCAATGCCGTTGGGAAATCCGGCATATTTTCTCTGGTCTGCATGCAACACACTGTAACTGCAAAGAAACCAGAATTGATCACCCTCCAGATAGGAGGTGTTGATTTCCGGGTGCCGTTCATATTTGAAAGCAGAATCCGCAAACTCCGGTCCGGGATCGAACGTCTCTCCAATACGAACCGGTTTTCCGGTCATTTCTTCGCCAACGCGGCGCAATAAGGCAACCAGATCGCGCAGCATCCGGTAGGTATAGACAGGCGGGCATTTCATGTAAAGATAATAGCCACTGTTTAAACTGCCGGGACCGTCTGGCTTCGCATCGATCAATGGGCCGTTTTTGCCGTTGCAGCAGCCCATGTACCTGGCCCAGTCAAACGGTTCATCCAAGTCGCCGCTGTAGTCAAGTATTTCCGACCCGTCTGCCGTCCACAATAAAACAGACACTTGATCAGCATGGCGGATCAGCGTTCCCCATTGGGTGAATATTTGCCTGGCAACCGCTTCCATAGCCGCAGGAGCAGTATCCCAGAAAGGTTTCAGGCTAACCTCGAGGGTCAGGTTCCTGAGGTTTTTCATCGTTTTCATGGTCAACCCAGTGAGCGCAGGTAACGAATGCTCATTTCGGCAGCTTCCAAAGCCGGGCGGCCAACTGAGTTATCCTGCTCGACAACGATCCACTCGGCGCCGCTCTCGACAGTTGCCTGGAGAATAGCCGGAATGTCTTGCAGACCATGGCCAACCGGGCGGAATTCGAAGCTGCTCTTGCGGGCGGCTTTTCTTTCTTCGATCCCGATCAGCTCATAGAGCGGTTCGCCGCTCTTGGGGCCTTCCATGTAAAAATCCTTAAAATGCACCATTGGGCATCGTCCGGCATATTTCTTAATATAAACAACCGGAGACTCGCCGGCAACATTGATCCAGCATGTATCCAACTGAGTTTGCAGCAGATCGGCCGAAACCGTCTGATACAGATAATCCAAGCCATAGACACCGTTTTCCAGACGGACAAATTCGAAGTCGTGATTGTGGTACAGCAGTGTCAGGTTCTTTTCTTTACACCTCTGGCCGATAACAGGAATCGCCTCGAGCACTTTGGCAAAACCCGGCTGCCCGGGGCGCATATCGTCATTCAGGTGGGGGATGGCGATATACTTGCAACCGATAGTTGCATACTGCTCCAAAGTTCCGTCGAGATCAGCTGTAAGATCGGTAAAAGGCACGTGTGCCGAGATGGCTGCCAGGCCAACCTGGTCGAGTATGCCGCGGATTTCTCCTGCAGGCAGACCATAAAGACCAGCCAGCTCGACACCCTGGTACCCCATGTCTTTGATTTTTTGCATGGTTCCCTGGAAATCCTTCTGGGCATCTTCGCGAACCGAGTACACTTGTAATGCAACGGGTAAACTTAACATCGTGATTCACTCCCTAGTACAATTTCGTTGTGGCCAATAAGAGCCACCAGGCAGGATACTGATAACGACAGTATACCATCATTCATCTGCCTGTGGTGCGAGGTGCAGTGACAGATCATAGTGAGGTCTTGGTGTTGAGAGCGTCAGGCTGCCACCTATTTGACGATCTCTGTTTCAACGCCCAGGATCCGGCCAATCTGCGCGATGGTCTCAGCATGATGCCCTATACCCAGGGCAAAGTGGTGAGTCGGCCCGGCCATGACCCATCTTTTGATATAATCGCGGACACTCGGTCCGAAGAAACCGCGCGTGTTCGTATTGCCGGTCGGCGGGATAAGGCCGCGGACCGACTCGCCTTCGCCGATGATGAATTTCAACTGGCCGCTGGCTTTCTGGCTGATGCTCAGCATCGTGATCGGGCCTTCCTTGATCTGGAATTCCACCGACGCGCCGCTGCCCGGTTTGCCATGATAGCGGAGCAGACTGCGTAAGACTGGTTTGCCATCCGCTATAGCAATGTGGTGCGGACCGTCGTGACCGACCAGGATGAAATTCTCGCGAAAATCAAATGGATGGAATTCGGCGAAACTGCCGCCGATGCCCAGGCAGTCCATGATCAACATGGCCATGCAGGTTTTGATGTCATATTCGCCGCACATCGGCACACCGCGGGCATTGAGCAGTGAATTGCCGACCACGAGTGAACCGGCTACTTCCCGCTGGACAGTATCCGGCAATCCCCCATAGTAATAAGCCAGTCCGGTCAGCTGGTAGTCATCGACCAGTTTATCGAGCGCGACCGCAGATTTGGCCGCCTGGGTCAGATCTTTGTCGGTGAGTTTTCTGGCGATCGGGTCGCTGCCCGGATCAGGCGTGTCAAACAGGCCAAGGATGACCTGCTCCTTTTGCCTGATCTCCTCTTCTGTCACCGTCCGGTAACAGCGCACAAGGTCATCGATTTCGATCAGCGGCACATGCATATTGAATACCGATGAAATCATGGTCGGATCTGCATGCATGTCGTACATCGACTCCAGCACGTGGCCGATCAGCCCAATGCGTGCGCCGTTCATCGCATGCAAGACCCTGGCAATCCGACACCACTTGCGGATGCCATCCAGGGCGACCGGATCATCATAGAGCATGCCGATGACGACATCCTGCACCGGGTGATCAAGCCGCTCTGCAACACTGATGAATTCCGGTACGGCGCAGACGCTGTCATTTTCCAGCTGCATGAAGGTCGACGCCTTGCTGTAATCCATACCGGCCAGCGGCTGCAAGGCAATAAGCACAACCGGCAGGCCAATGTTGCGCACGATCGGCGCAAAGGTCGATGATGTGGCATAGGTCACCATATTGCACAGGACCAGATCGACCCGATCGCCTTTCATCTTTTCCAGAACCTCATAGGCACGGGCATTGGTGTCGATCATGCCGTAATCGATCACAGTGACCTGTTCTGCTTCAATCAATGTCTTCGCTTCAGCATGGTACTGCAGCAGCTTATCCAGCAGGCCGGGAAACTGGTGCCAGTATGTATCATGGCCAACGGCGAAAAATCCAATTCGGGCAGGTCCTGGTGTTTGCATGTCCATCTGATAGGCCTCCTGAGTAACATCCATGTTAACGTCCATGTTAACGTCCATGTTATGGTGCGACAGCTCTTTTCAAACAGCTGCGGGAAAACCTGTGAACAGAAATCAATGATCCGTCACCCATTCTGTCACCGGCCATCTCCGGCTGATGCTTTAATTATAGCTGGACAGACTGTGCTCGGTTCGGTTAGAATGAACCATAATTAGCACAAAATAGACTTAGGATCCTGCCATGGATTACTTGTTTTTCGTCTGAATCAGCGAGGAGCCAAAAATGAAAGCCGATCCATCGCTATATAAACAATCAGATAACATAGAAATCACTGCATCAGCACAAAATCTGCTTGTCGCAGGGCCTTCGTATGCGGACAAAATGAATTTTTCTGAAATACATCCGTTCGTGCGCTACTCCCACGCCTTTAGCATCGATGATGCCGGCCAGTTTGCCGATGTACGCGCCTATGATCACCGCCTGCTCTATATTTCATCCGGGCGGGGACAGTTCATTATTGACAGGCAGTCATATCCATTACACAGCGGTGTCCTGATGCTGTGGCAACCAGGTTTGTCCTACAGCTATGTGCCGGACGAACAACAGCCTCTTGCCCTCTATGGCATCAATTTTGACTATACACACAATCATCAGCACCTGAAACGTCCGATCGCCCCTGACCGGTCTTCTGTGTTTAAACCGGGGGACATCGTTGAATCGGTCTGTTTTCGTGATTTGGAGCAGTTCAACAGGCCGATCATATTAGAGCGCATGGAGCACCTTAAGAGCCACCTGATTGCCATCAACAACGAGTGGATCGAACAGCGCAACCTTTATGCTGAAAAAGCCAACGCGCAACTGTTGCTGTTGCTGATCGAACTGGGGCGGTTTCTGACCAGCGCACCTGCGCCGGATGACCGGCTGGCCAGGAGTACAGATGAAATCATCGCCTATATCCGGCAGCATTACCGGAAAAACCTGAGCAACCAGGAACTGGGCCGCCATTTCAATTTTCATCCTGCCTACATCAGCCGCCTGATCCGGCGCCAGACCGGCCTGCCGCTGCACCAGTACCTGATCCGCTACCGGATCAACATGGCTCTGAACTTGCTCCAGACAAAGAAGACCAGCATAGCCGACATCGCCAGGCAGGTTGGCTTTTCCGACTTGAATTACTTCTCGCGCTGCTTCAAAAAAACAATCGGCGTCAGTCCGAAGCAGTACCGGTCGGGATGAACAGCGGAAAACACGTGAAGGATTCGCCCGGCTCAATTTCCAGGTAGGGGACGATCTCGACCCCGGCGAAACCAGCCAGGTGGTAATGCAGCGTTTTACCGGTTGGTGTCAGCAGATGCGGGATATCATCAGGGCGGCATGGCAACGCCATGTGATCTGCTTCGTCAAGCGGACCTCTGAATGCCATCAGCAGCGGTCCGGCTTCGTACGCATGACGTTCATAGCCTTCCACCTGTTCTGCACCGGCATATTGGGTGCGTTTCCAGGCAAAGGGCAGGTTCAGATCGATCCGGTCGCCTGCCTGCCATGTCCGTTCAATGCTGACATATGAACCTGGTTGGCCAACTTCGGCATTCTGTCTGTTGACCATTACGGTAACGTCACCATCAGCCCAGCGCGGGATCCTGATTTTCAGCGCGAAGTCCTGCGGCGCACAGTCGAAAGTCAATGTCACCTCATGCCGGTAGGGCATGCCGGTCTCCATACGGACCTGAACTGCTCCCCCGGCGCGCTCCCAGGTGAACTCAGAGGCAGCAAAGAGGTCGACATAGAGGGCATCCGGGCTGACCGACCAGATGTATTCCGGCAGTGCGCCAAAGAGCTTCGTCCCGACACCGCAGCAGCAATGCACCAGACTCTTGTAGTTTTTCTTCTCGCCATCCAGGTGGGCAAAGTAGAAGATGTTTTTGTCGTGGTTCTGGTTGGCCATGCCGATGTTGTAGATCGACGACTCGATTTCCGCGACATAGGATTCGACTTCCGGCCGCAACCGGTGAAAGCGCTGGTTCAGGAGCAGCCAGAAGGATGTGCAACATAGCTCGTTGTAG
>JAWSUP010000240.1:0-6831 GCA_033549405.1 Bacillota bacterium
TGGCAGTGCTGTTATCTCCGGCAACGGCAACAAGTTCAACGCCAGCCATTTTTTTTGCATCACAGGCAAATTTATATCCCTGGTTCATGCCTAATACGGCTATTCTGACTGGTTTCATAGACAACAATACTCCCGCCTTACACTTCTCTAACGGAACAGATTGTCGATCAGGTGGAGTGTTTCATCAACCAGCTTCTGACCGCCCTGTGGTGTAACCAAGCTGTTTTCTATTGTGGCGCCATAACTCATATTGTTCAAGGCTCGCTCTGTTGGCAGATATGATCCCGCTCCGGCCAGTTGTACGACAAAAGTCTGGACAGCCGGACTTCTTGCTTTGATTCGCAAGCCATAATCGAGAAACAGTTCAAAACGATTCGTGGCTATGACAATATCGCCCAATCGGATTGTATGTATTTCCACTGGCAGCGTTTTCTGCCTGGTCTGCTGCTGGTATCGTTCAATCACCTTCTGAAAGCGATGCACCAGGACGTAGCTATGCGAATAGGCATAGCCGGCGGGATCTTCGGTAACCTCTGACAGCATTTGTCTGTTGCTATCCACCAGCTTCTGAGCGATGGCCGCCTCTTCTTCACTGACCATCCTGCAGGGCAATTCGAAGCTGGCCTTTTTATGCCGGAGCACCGCCTTGTGCCTGATATCGTGGCCAGCAGCCGTCAGAACCAGCCTCGCTGCCTCAGCAACATTTTTCCCGATGGCCGCACGCTCTGCCATTCGGGTGTCTTCCATCAGTCTTGCCAGTCCATGCAAATACAGCATCCTTTCAGCTGCTCGCTTGTAGTACAATCGATGCGGCGACTGATCTCCGGCAGCACTGCACTGGGGCAGTATATGAAGGCCGCTGCCGTGCTGTTGCCGGATCTCCTGGCGCACTTCATGCCAGAAATCAGCAGTAATCGCCAGCATAGACTCACTGACTTGTGATGGACAAGCCAGGTTGATAATCATGCCGGTCAGCTTTTCGGATGCATCGTAAGTAAATAAAAAATCCACCCCATGGTCTTCGCAGCCTTCCAGATGGGAAAACAGGCGGTCGTCGGTTTTACCATACATTCGGGCAGTCTTGTCAAAATAAACCGGCCGTCTATTAAAGCCGACAACAGCCTGGCCGTAGCCCCAGCTTACAGCACCCTTCTGCCTGGCCAGCCAGGCTTCCGACGCCGCATCGCAGATGGCTTGTAGGAGCGATTGCGTGTAGTCCTCTAAGGATAGAACCGGCTCGGGCTGAGGCGGATAGAATACGTTGACTGCCGGTGCCGGTGCATTGTGCGTATGCGTGGCAAACAGAATCAGATGATCTGCCTGAAAGTCGGGTAATTGCTGCCTGAGGCGCTGACGGGCTGCTTGGTAGAGATTATCCTCGACAATCGCAATATCCAGTGACATCAAGATTGCTGCTTGCAAACCATTGCTGTCTGATAAAGCCAGTGCCGTAACCGTGATCGGGTCTAACACCTGGTCGGTGACACGCGCATAAAGCTGACCAGATAGATTTACTGGCCGATCAGGCGTGATGTCTCGTGAAGCCCAGCCGATAAACAACTGGTCGTAAGCGTCCATTTGTGTCATGCTTTTTAGTCTTTGGCATGCATATGCATGCAATAGGGCGCCATGATCGCCACACCTTTTATCTGTCTTGCCTTTGGCATGATGTCCATGAATCGTATTTCCTTCCTGCGATAGGCAGGATAGAAGTTATAGACACTGACACAAGATTTCATAAGTTTTACCTCGCCATGTATTGTTTTGTCCGAGATAATCCTTCAGACAGTATAACACCACGATACAAAAGGGGCAACGAACGGTTAAGGATCGTGTCATATTCATTCGAGGCTTTATTTTTGGGTAATCCATATTATATGGTATACTGAAAATGATGTTAAGCAAACGCAGTATCGTATATTCCAGCAGATCAGAATCCTTGACCTTGGTATGAAATGATGAATCAAAATACGCATAATAAACCAACAGGACGTGTTGTCTCTGTCCAGGGCAGCGTGATTGATATCCGGTTTGAAGACCAGCTACCGCCCGTTAATACGATCTTACAAACAGGTGCGCATCAGGAGATCCTGATCGAGATCCGAATGCAGGTTGATCCCAGGCATGTGCGCGGTATTGCTTTGACGCCAACCCAGGGCTTGAGCCGGGGTGCAATGGTTCTCAATACAGGAATGCCGCTTCGTGCTCCGGTTGGACCCAATATTTTATCCCGCATGTTCAATGTCTTCGGCGATCCAATTGACAATCTGCCGCCACCGACAGATGTGGAATGGCGATCGGTCAATCAGGATCCGCCTCCCTTGTCGCAGCGGTCGACATCTTCAGAAATATTCGAGACCGGCATCAAGATCATTGATGTTCTGACTCCGTTGGAACGGGGCGGTAAGGCCGGCCTGTTCGGCGGCGCCGGCGTCGGCAAAACCGTCCTGCTGACCGAAATGATCCACAACATGATCAGCCATCAATCGGGTGTCAGCATCTTCTGCGGGATCGGTGAGCGCAGCCGCGAAGGCGAAGAGCTCTACCGGGAGATGCAGGAGGCTGGTGTCCTGCCCGATATGGTGATGGTTTTCGGCCAGATGAACGAGCCGCCCGGCTGCCGTTTTCGGGTAGGCCACGCAGCATTGACCATGGCCGAATACTTCCGTGATGACGAACAGCGGGATGTCCTGCTGCTCATGGACAATATATTCCGCTTTATCCAGGCAGGTTCCGAGGTTTCTGGTCTGCTGGGACAGATTCCCTCCCGTCTGGGCTATCAGCCAACCCTGGCAACTGACCTGGCTCAATTGGAGGAACGCATCGCCAATACCAAATCAGGCGCCATCACATCGATTCAGGCCGTTTATGTGCCGGCTGATGACTTTACTGATCCGGCAGCGGTCCATACCTTCTCTCACCTGTCATCATCGATTGTGCTCTCACGCAAACGGGCCAGTGAGGGCTTATATCCAGCCATCGACCCGCTTCAGTCCAGTTCCAACATGGCAACACCCGGCATCATCGGCGCCAGGCATTACAACCTTGCCCGCAAAGTCAGGCAAACACTGGCCCAGTACGACGACTTGAAGGACATTATCGCAATGCTCGGCCTGGAACAGTTGTCTCCCGAGGACCGCAATATAGTAGCCCGGGCCAGGCAACTGGAAAGGTTTTTTACACAGCCGTTTTTTACAACAGAGCATTTTTCTGGAATGAAAGGCCGGTTTGTCAGCCGTGAAGATGCCCTGACCGGCTGTGAGCGCATCTTGAATGATGATTTCAGATCACTGCCTGAAAGTGCCTTATATATGATTGGATCAATCGATGAAGTATCAGAAAAATCTGAATCATCCGCTTGATCGGATGATTCTCGCGAACAGGAGCCAAGTTAAAGCCCATGGACAGCATGCACTTAAAAATCAATATTCCCGATCGGGTCGCCGTCAATGAGGCCGGTATTGCCAGTATTGTTGCCGAATCACCGGCAGGATTCTTCGGGATCCTCCCGCACCGCCTTGACTGTATCACTGTTCTGGTTCCTGGTATCCTGTTTGTCCGGCCAACTGAAAAAGACGAGCTCTATATAGCCATTGACGAGGGGGTTCTGATCAAGACAGGTTTTGAAGTTGTTGTATCCGTCCGTAATGCGATTGTCGGCCATGACCTGCACAAGATGAAGGAACTGGTCGAACAGGAATTTATGCAGCGCAGTGATCAAGAACAGAACGTACGTCTTGTGCTTGCCAAGATCGAAGACGATTTTACACGCTTGTATCGAGAGGTCAGCCAATGAGCAAAGACAAGCAGCCATCCGGGCATCAGTCTGATCTGGCCCGAAAAGTCGCCGAAAAGTCGGCCCGCAAGTTGAAATCACAGCGAAACGCCTCGAAAAAGGCCTGGTTTGGCTTGGGTATGATGGGACTGGTCGGCTGGTCTGTGGCTATACCAACCCTGATCGGTATTTTTGTTGGCGTCTGGATCGACAGCACTGGAAATAGTCGGTATTCCTGGACTTTTATGCTCTTGATTGCCGGAATCGTCATCGGATGCCTCAATGCCTGGCACTGGCTGAACAAGGAAGAGAAGGACCTGCGTGATGAGGAAGAACAGGACAGATTGGAACAGGAGGAAAGTGTGGATCCTAAAGGGGCAAAGGTGGAAAAAGAAAAAGACGTGAATAAAAAGGAGACGGGACATGACTGACTGGCTGCTGTATCTTCTGTCGTTTATCGCTGGTCTGGCTCTTGGCATTGTATTTTTTGGTGGCCTTTGGCTGACCGTTCGCAAAGCCATGTCATCGAAACAGCCGGCCATCTGGTTTATTGCCAGCCTTCTGATCCGCAGTGCTCTTGTGATCGGCGGCCTCTACTTTGCGACCGGGCAGCAATGGCAGCGGATCCTGATCAGCCTGGCCGGATTTATCCTGTCACGGGTTCTCGTCCTCTATGTGACAAGAAGGCTTGACGAAGCAAAAACGCCGATCAAGGGAGGTGATCAAGATGAATCTGACCTCTGATGAAATTGTGCTCTGGGAATATGGTTTCATCAAGCTCAATGTCACCATTGTGACAACTTGGGCCATCATGTTGCTGCTGGTCATCACAGCGAAGCTGATCACCCGGCAAATCAGAAAGAAAAAAGCCCGTTCCCGCGGGCAGAATATTCTTGAAATGCTCGTGCTGACCATCCGTCAGCAGCTTGAAGAAGTTGGCCTGAATAACCCCCAGCGCTATCTGCCTTTCATCGGAACGCTTTTTATCTTCATCGCCACGTCCAGTCTGCTTTCCGTATTGCCGTTCTACATGCCGCCGACCGGATCATTGTCAACTACGGCAGCGCTTGCGCTCTGCGTGTTTGTCTCTGTTCCATTGTTTGGCATCTGGGAACAGGGTGTCCTGGGCTATCTGAAGGCCTATATCAAGCCGACAGTCCTGATGCTGCCATTCAACCTGATCGGCGAGGTGTCGCGCACCCTGGCATTGGCTGTCCGTCTGTTCGGCAACATGATGAGCGGCGTCATGATCATCGCCATTCTCCTGACTATAGCCCCTCTGCTCTTTCCCATTCTCATGACTGTGCTGGGTCTGATCACCGGTATGGTCCAGGCATACATCTTCTCTGTTCTGACAGCTGTTTATATCGCTGCAGCAACACAAGTGCATGAGTCTGTTGCAAAAAAGCAGACCAGAACATCCGCAAAAACCTGAATGCGCAAATCGCAGGATCCGCAGAAAACAGGAGGCCACATGGACAGTATTACAGCAATCGCCATAGCATCGATTCTCATCTCCGGTTTCACCATCACGATCGGAACCATCGGCCCGGCACTGGCAGAAGGCAAAGCTGTCGCGGCCGCACTAACCTCTCTGGCCCAGCAGCCAGATGCTTCATCGGTCATCACCAGGACGCTGTTTGTCGGCCTGGCCATGGTTGAATCAACAGCGATCTATTGCTTCGTCGTCACCATGATCATCATCTTTGTCAATCCGTTCTGGAATTATATGATCGCCCAACTGGCAGGGTCGTGAGCTTATGTTGTTTGATTGGTTTACAGTCATTGCCCAGATCGTCAACTTTCTGGTCCTGGTCTGGCTAATGAAGCGATTTCTCTACAAACCAGTCCTGCAGGCCATTGACCAGCGCGAAGAAGGCATTGCCGCGAAGATAGCCGCTGCAGACACTGCTAAACTGGAAGCAGAAAAGCTTAGCGAGCTTTTCAAGGGGAAAAACGATGATTTCGACCGGCAATTTTCTGAGCGGATGGCGGATGCAGCTGCTGAAGTTGAAGCCAAGAGACAGCAATGGCTGGCAGAAGCCAGGGAAGCGGCTGAGACGCTGGCAGAGCAGCGCAAAGCCCATCTGAAAAAAGAAGCTCAGGATTTCGAAGATGATTTCAGCCTTCAGACACGTGAGACTGTCATTGCTATCCTGCAAAAAATTCTGCAGGATCTGGCCGGAACGGATTTTGAAGCAAGGATAGCCGCAGTGATGCTCGAGCGTCTGGCGATGCCCGAGACAGCAGAATCCTGGCAGATGCATCTGTCCGAAGACGATCAGAATCCGGTCACTGTTACCAGCGCATTTCCCTTGTCTTCTGCGCAAAAAGAGCAATTCGAGCAAGCCATCCAGGCTATACTGCCGGCTGCAGTTCAGATCATTTTTGACACTGATCCTGCTTTGATCTGTGGGATTGAAATAAAGTTCAGTGATCTGAAGATCGCCTGGAGCGTTCAAGATTATCTGGACAACTTGCAAAAAAAGCTGACAGTCATGGTTGATGCGGCATAATGCAACGTGTGAAACAGGGGTGGTTGCTTTGACAGACAGAACGCTTGATGTGATCGGCAAAAATACTCTGGAAGATCTATACCAGGCTGCTGTCCGTCACAAGCCACAGTTCAGACCGGTGGAGATCGGCAGGATTACTGCTGTGTTGCCCGGAATTGCAAGCATATCCGGCCTTTCAGGCATCGGCTCAGAAGAGCTTGTCAGATTTAGAAACGGTGGATTCGGGCTTGCCTACAACCTGGATGAAGGTGTAATCGGCGCCATCCTGTTCTGTGATCACACACAGCTTCAGGCCGGTGACGAAGTCGAAAGACTCGGCCGCGTGATGGATATTGCTGTCGGCGAAAACCTGCTTGGACGGGTCATTGATCCGCTGGGCCGGCCGCTTGACGGCGCCAGTGTTCCAGCCAGCCGCAAACGGCTTCCCATCGAACGCCCAGCTGCTGCCATTTTGGATCGCCTGCCGGTCAGCATCCCTTTGCAGACCGGCATCAAGGCAATCGATGCGATGATTCCGGTTGGCCGCGGCCAGCGCGAACT
>JAWSUP010000241.1:0-1061 GCA_033549405.1 Bacillota bacterium
GCCGCCGCCTGTGATGATCGCCACTTTCTTGTTTATATTCATCTGAACGCCTCCTTGCCACAGGCTTTAAGTGTCGCTTTCTGAACCGACAGCTCGTGTTCATAAGTATAAGGATTGACGCATTCACCGCGAACCATACCGGCAAAATCAAGCATCATCGCATCATACCGGTCGCCAGCATCGGGCAGGTCGATAACTCTGCGCACATCCTGGTAAGGATTGGAGTAATCTTTCAGGGTGACAGAGAGAACCGTCGGCCGTTCCAGGGGTTTGATTTCGATGCTGCCTTTACTGCCGCAGACAACCAACTGGCGGCGGCCATAGCCATTGACTTCGACCGACGTCGTTCTGACGGTCGTCGTCCCTCTGGGATACTCAAAAACTGCCAGTCCGTTGTCAAAAACATCGACACCATCAAAACCGGTCTCTTTCTGGAAAGAAATAATGCGCTGCGGCCACCCCTGGATGGTCAGGATCAGGTCGATCAGATGGCAGCCGAAGATATACATGGTGCCACCCTTGAAATGTTTCAGCCAGGTCCGGAATTCTGCCGAATGTTCCGTACTCATGGCAGCATCCACCTCAAAAACATCGCCCAGTTCGCCAGATCTGACTGCATCGATGCAATACCGGACAGCAGGATTGTAGCGATACATATAACCCAACTGAACGGTCAGGTTCTGGCGTTTCGCATCGGACAGGAGCTGCGCGTATGCATCGATATCTTCGCCGGCCGGTTTGTCCATATGGATGTGCAGGCCGGCATCGATACAACGCTGGGCTGTCGGCACAAGCCGCCAGACATCTGTTTCCACCAGGACTGCATCCAGTCCTTCAACAGCCAGCAACTCTTCCGTAGTCATCCATTTCAGTCCTTTGTAAACCTCCAGACTTTTTCTTTTCTCAAGCCACTCCGGATCCGTCTCGGTGACACCGACAACGTCGAAGATCTCCGGAAATGTGCGGACAGCTTTCATCTTACCTTCGCCGTGGTTATGGCCGATACCGATCTGGCCGATTTTTATTTTTTTCACTCAGACACCCCCATTCTACTTTTTAGT
>JAWSUP010000241.1:1071-1413 GCA_033549405.1 Bacillota bacterium
GTCTAGGCAGACGCATTGACATAATAAATGGTATTTAAGATATAATTTGTCAATTATGATACTTATTTTATCAATATCTGCCGGCTGCTCGTTCAAAATAGTGCGACAGATCGGGAAATTCAGTTATAATGAGACCAGGTGGTGATTATATGCCAGCCGGTATTTTATCGGATCTGATAATAACCAGAATATGGGCGATCAACCGGATCAACCTGGTGCGTCGGGATCCGATCCAGCGGGACAATCGGGAGCGTTGGGCGATAGCCGTCAAAATGGCCGGTCAGACGCTCTATAGCGCGCACGGCAACTCGTATCTTTCTGATGTCGGTCATGTTGTCATCC
>JAWSUP010000241.1:1423-6796 GCA_033549405.1 Bacillota bacterium
GCCGGTTCCACTTACAGCTGGATCTCGCGCGAACCCGGCGCATGCATTATGTTTGAATTCGATGCCGAAGTTCGGGAAAACAAGCACGACCTGGTCAGCATCCGGATCAACAACCTGGCCGAGATCGCCAGTATCACCCAACGGCTCGAGCATCTTTGGGTCTTCAAAAAACCTGCCTACATGGTAAAATGTCTGGCAGGCCTGTATGACGTCGTGTCGCGTCTGGCTGATGCTGAACTGCTGCGTTACCAGGATGTGAAGAAACATCAGATCATCATGCCATCGGTCACTTACCTGGAAAAGCACTACCATGAGCACAGTATCAACAACGACCAACTGGCCGCACTGTCAGGCATCAGTACCGTATATTTCCGTAAGATCTTCACCGGCATCTACCAGATGTCACCCATGAAATACATCCAGTCCATCCGCATCGCCAAAGCCAAAGACATGCTGATCGGCGATTATTGCCCCATTACCACAGTCGCCGAAGCGGTCGGCTATGACAGTATCTACCATTTCTGCAAGATCTTCAAAAAGACTACCGGCTCTACGCCGACTGAATTTGCCAGGACATATCGCATTTCGCGGTCGGTTTCTGTCGAGGACCAGTTATAAAACTGATTATTGACAGCCCCTTCACTCACCGGTATCCAGCTTGAAGTACTCGTACATGACAGCCGCTATCTCAGATGTATCATGCGCTCCGCGACCTTCCTTAACTGCTTCGCGCATGAGATTGATGCCACCGTCTAAAAGGAATGCCGGCACATTATACTTGTCGTATAATCGCTTGACATAGTTCATGTCTTTTAATGCCAACTCAAGCGCAAAGTCCATATGGTAGTCTTTGCTGACGAACTTGCGCCCATAAAAACTAAATACGCCGTTACCGAAGGTCTTGTCATTCATGATTTCGAAAAGGTTCTTCGTATCGATGCCAAGTTTCTCGATCAGGGGGAACATCTGGGCCAGGAGCGCCGCGTACATCAGTCCGGTGAAATTCATAGCCAATTTAACGGTATGGGCGTTGCCGATCGGACCGAAATAATTGATGGGCGATGCATAGCATTGAACGATGTCCATGACAGAATCTGCGTCTACTTTATCACCCGATATCATGCAGGGGGCTGTACCGGCAGCAGTATCAGCCGGTCCGCCAAGAAGCGGGGCATCGAGGAAGCGACCGCCTTGTTTCTTGATCAGCTTATGCAATGATTGAGTCGACTCAGGATAGCTGGTTGATGTGTCGACAACAGTTTGCCCTGTAAAACCATTCGCCAGAAATTCACCCACTACCTTTTCAATAACATCGGAGTTAGGCAGAGACAGGAAAATTACTTCACTGGCCGTGAAAACAGCCAGACTTGATTCTGCAAATGATGATCTGCCGGCAAAATAGTCCATTTTTGCTGCATCCTGGTCATACAAGGTGACCGGATAGCCATTCTTGATGATATTCTCGCACATGCCTCTTCCCATATTGCCAAGACCGATGAAACCGACGCTTCGCATACTATACACCTCCAACCATTTGGGGCAATTCATAATGAAACATACCCCATGAATCAATTGACGCTTTCATAGTAGCATGTCCGAATAATATTTCATATGTTATGTCTGCATCTGTTCGAATTCGCAATTAACGGTTTTGTTCAGCAAACACTGTTTATGCTTTTAATTTAATATAATCTATGATATAATAATTCATATATTATGATTATATTTGCTTTATATAACATTATTTTATTGTTTTCATTTTCTGGAGGTGTTCTAAATGAAAAAAATACTGGTTCCAACTGATGGATCTGAATGTTCGAATCTGGCCATTGATCAGGCTAAAGAGCTTGCTTTGAAATTCGACAGCGAAGTTATTCTGCTGCACGTAACTGATGCATCTGCTGCTTATGCCCTTTTCAATCCCGTACATGACGGAATGAATCCAACAACAGGCTCAATGGCGCCCATTGGTAATATGGCTGTTCCGTTGCCGGCTGAACATCAAAAGATTCTGGACAAAGCTTCCAAAGACATTCTGGCGAGTGCAAAAGGACGCTTAACGGTACTGGGAGACAAGGTTACCGCACATTCCATGGAAGGCAAGCCGGCTGATATCATCATTGATTACGTTGAAAACAATGATATCGATCTGGTTGTGATGGGATCACACGGTATGAGTGGCTTTAAGCGTTTCTTCGTTGGCAGTATCACCCACAAAGTCATGCTATCCATCGAGAAGCCGATTCTTATTGTTCGTTAAGGGACTATTCATTTACAGCAACTAATCATAGCATGCGTGGCTTTCCTCTGCGTCGTCTTTTCATATCGCGCTTCAGCATGGCGACCAGAAGCAAAACAGCAAATGCCAGAATAACAGAGAGAATGCCGACAAGGATGTATCGGATAATGGACGGGCCTTCTGCATTTGTATCTGCTGTCGGATCATCGGATGGCCCAATGGATGGGCCGATCGATGACCCGGAAGCCGTTGGCGTAGGCTGCTGTTTTAAAACAGTCATCACCAGCACGCCGACCTGGACTTTGCTGCCATCAGCATAGTGCCGGTACAACGGGTAATTGAGAACCTGACTCGCCAGATCGGCTTTGAGAACAGACGGATCAAAATCCATGCTGGCGGTGTAACCGCCAGCATCTCTGGTGTTTGTGGTCGTCGTCCAGGCATCTAGCTGCAACTCGGTTTCATCGATATACAAGGGATAGTCTTCATCATTGATCAGAGCTTTTATCTGGTCGATTGCCTGCAGTTTGATGGCTTCATATTCGTTCAGGTCGACAGTGCTCGTTACATATTTACCGAACCCGTACTCAAACAGATCGATCAAGTTGCTGTAACGAATCGGTGAATTGGACGCGCCCAGGATAACGCCTACCAGTGTTCTGCCATCTTTCTCGGCTCCAGCCACAATGGTGTAACGCGACAGTTTGGTATAACCCGTTTTCCCGCCTATATACGCGTCATAGGCATACTGAGTTGTGGCAATGAAGCGGTTGCCATTCGGCAGTCCTCGGGATTCCTCATACAGGTTGGTTGGCGGCAGCAAATGATTCTTTTTTGTCGTTATCTGTGTAAAAACCGGGTGTGTCAGGGCTTGTGCGGTGATCAGCGCCATATCACAGGCAGTCGTCAGATGATCTTCGTCAGCATAGCCATACGGATTGGTAAAATGCGTATCTGTACAGCCCAGTTCCCGGGCCCTGTTATTCATCATGTCCGTAAAGCCGTCGATACTCCCGCCCATGGTCAGAGCCAGCGCCATGGCAGTATCGTTGGCGGATATCAACAGGCTGGCAAGCAGTGCTTGCTCAACAGTGATAATTTCCCCCTCTACCAGCCCAAGCCGGGTATAGTCATTGGGTATAGTCTCAAACATATCGCGGGTGATGGTGATCGTATCAGTCAGCTTCAGGTTCTCCAACGCCAGGAGCACTGTCATCACCTTGGTGATGCTGGCCGGCGGCAAAGGTTCTTTCTCATTTTTACCGGTCAGGAATGTTCCAGACTGGGCATCATATAGAACATAAGCCTTACCATCCACTTCAGGGCTTCCTGCTGCAACAGGATCAAGCAGCGTTGCTGTTGTTTTTGATGCTGCCTGGACTGATGTTGGGAAAAAAGCCAATAAAGATAAAGCCAGGACGACAGAGATCAGCAGAATCGCCAGGAAACGAACAGCGGGTTTGTAGCGAAAAAAAGCAGTGATCTTTCGGCTGTATATAACATAAACATTTGTGCGCAAAGATGCGTCCTCCAATAACGTCAAGTATTGGGAATCTGACATGCAGTACCCGAACCATTGTTATTTTACCATATGAACCGTCTGTGTAAATGCCAGTTTTAATAATCAGAATCACATCATCATAGCACGAACTGCGTTAGCAGGTCACATTGACTCTTTGTGTAATATTTAGTATAATTTTCGATACAATGATAATATTTTCGATACAGAAGCACCCGTTTGATAATAAAGAACATAGTTTAGCAGGTGTACTTGTCAGGAGATGCAAATGACAAAACTAAAGGATATCGCTGCAATAGCCGGAGTCAGTATATCGACTGTATCAAAGGCATTGAATAACAGTACGGAAATTAAAAAGACAACAAAATCAAAGATTATCCGGATAGCCAGGGAATTGAACTATGACCAGGGTTCCCGGCAAATCGATATGCCTGTTCAAAAAAACCATAAAATTGGTGTCATCTGCCCTGAAATTAACAGCAATTACTATACGCAGCTCATCAGCTCTATCGGATCCCAGATTACAAAGAAAGGTTACAGCTATACGATCGCTGTTTCTGATTTCGATCGGGATAAAGAGGAACAGTTTCTGGAAATTTTTGGCAGCCAGGAAGTCGATGGCATCGTTCTGATAACCGAAAACAATGACATTCAAAGCGTCATCAATGGCATCAAGGATATCTGGAATACACCGTTGGTCCTTATTGCCTCAGAGGATGATGTCAATAACTATGACTGCATCCATATCGATGATTATTATGGTGTTGCAACCGGTGTCGAATATCTGATTCGCCTGGGGCACCGAAAAATCGCCTATATCGGCGACAGTCTGACAGAAGGACGGCTTAAAGCCTATCACGAAGTTATGGAGAAAAACGAGATCCCTGTCATAGATGCTCTGTCCAGGACATCAGATCTGCGCTTTGAGGCATGCGGTTATCAGGGTATGAAATCAATACTCGAGGGTGGTGATCTGCCTACAGCTGTCTTTGCAGCATATGATGACATTGCGATCGGGGCTATGCGGGCCATTTTCGAATACGGACTGTCTGTCCCTGATGATATCTCCATAATCGGCATGGATGATGTCTTTGTATCACCCTTTCTGTATAAGGCGCTGACGACTGTATCTAATCCAATCAAAGAAATGGCCATGGTTTCGATCAGCATTTTATCACGCAAGATCGAGGACCAGAATTTTACAGTCGTTCAGAATGTGATTCTCAAACCAAATCTTGTGATTCGTGAAACAACATCAAAAATCGACTCCTGATAAATATGTTGACAACATCAGATCAGCGTGATACTCAGAATCTGTGCGTATTACAAATGCTGAATCTGCCTGATCTGTTTTATATCTTCATGGTAGAGGTCTTCCCTGGCTGAGAGACGGTTAAGCAGACTGTTTCGCCACGAAGATATCTGCGAACGACTGGCAGTATCCTGAGCCAGGTCATGACATTCATGGGGATCGTGATCCAGATTAAAGAACTGTTCTCGCTGATCGGTCAGCAAACAGATATATTTTACTTTTCCATCTGTCAAGGCATGGAAGTGATGGGCAGTGCTGAAGCACAAAAATTCGATTTACTCCAAAAACAGCTCGCGAAAGCAT
>JAWSUP010000242.1:0-6731 GCA_033549405.1 Bacillota bacterium
TTTTCGGCACGACCAACTCACAGAATGGGTATCTGCGGGATATTACGGGCAACCGCCGTTTCTGGACAGTCAGGACGCCGGGTTCGGGCAGAATGAAGCCGTGGCAGCTCACCCGGGATGATGTCAATCAGATCTGGGCCGAGGTCCTGGTGCTCGTCGACAACGGTGAGAAACTCTATCTGGACAGCGACCTTGAAACCTATTCCCAGGTAGAACAGGCATCGGCGATGGAACAGGATGACCGCGAAGGCCTGGTCAATGCGTATCTGGATCTGCTTTTGCCGGAGACTTGGGATAGCATGGACATCTATGCGCGCCAGGAATTTGTCCGTGATCCCGACAGCCCGGTCCAGCCGAAAGGCGTCGTCAAGCGCGACCGTGTCAGCAACATGGAAATCTGGTGTGAGTGTTTTGGCAAGCGTAAGGAAGACATCAAGCCATTCGACTCGTATGCGATCGCTGCGATCATGCTGCGTATCGAAGGCTGGCGGAAAACCGATGAGCGTGATTATCAACCCGTCTATGGCAGACAACGCTTGTACCGGCGGCAGTAACGATTCATGTGGACAACCTCACGGGACAACTTCAATCACTTGTCCCTGTCCCGGAAGTTGTCCAACCTCAAAACGCCATGAATCATGCAAAAACAGTCGAATTTGGGACAGTTGGATAACTTTTTCTATATAGCACAAAAACATAACACATTTAGATAGAAATCGTATCCTGTCACGCGTATTTACGCGCGTATAGGAAATTCTTGTCTGGTTGTCCTGGAATGCTTAACGGAGAAATTGATTATGGAAGAATACAGCGAGCAGTATAAAGCAAAGTGCATCAAGCGACTCAAAGCATGGGGTGCACCTCTGGATGGTTGGTATTGTACACAAATGTATGATATAGCCGATGAAAAGGACTCCCCTGATGATGTGGTATTAACCACCTGCGAACTCTGCGATTGTGCGTCTGTCCGGTATGTTCATGTCATGCGAAATGATGGCTACTTTGAGGATGTTAGCGTGGGCTGCATCTGCGCCGGTATCATGGAGGGCGATATTCTTACGGCAAAAGAACGTGAGAATGGGCTGAAAAACAGGGCGCGTCGCAGACGGAATTTTCCAACCCGAAAATGGCGTACCGCCCGTCATAACGTTCTGTATATCAATTATCACGGCCAAGCTATTTACATCAGCAAATATCCACATGACAACAGTTATGTCGTTCAGTGCGGGAAGCAATCAGCGTGGCAATACAAAGGAAGGCCGATCGACAATTTCCTTTCTGCGGCTTATGCCGCTTTTGATCTAGCCGACCCCATCCATGAGGTGCGTTGACATGAGAGAGAAAGTCATAGAACAGCTGCTGGTGAAAGTAGTGAAAAGCATGGGTGGCATCGCGCCGAAGTTCGTAAGTCCCGGGTTTGATGGAATGCCTGACCGCCTCGTGCTTCTTCCGGGTGGGAAGCTTGCGTTTGTTGAGCTGAAAGCGCCTGGAAGGTCATTACGACCGCTGCAGGAAAAGCGAAAACGTCAACTGCAAGCGTTAGGGTTTTTGGTGTTCTGCGTTGATGGCATCAAGCAGATTGGAGAGGTACTCGATGAAATACACGCCTCATGAATATCAGGTCTTTGCGACGAGGTTCATTTTGGACCATCCCGTGTCCGCCATTTTGCTTGCGATGGGTATGGGCAAGAGCGTCATCACGCTGACGGCCATTTTTGAACTGTGCCTGGATAGCTTCCTGGTCAGGAAAGTCTTGATCATCGCACCCTTACGTGTGGCTCAATTCTCATGGCCAATGGAAATCGAAAAATGGGATCATCTTCGCGGACTTACATTCACGGTGGCGATCGGCACTGAGCAAGAACGTATCCACGCCTTAACCCAAAACGTGGATCTGTACCTGATCAACCGCGAGAATGTGGCATGGCTGATTACCCAGAGCGGACTGCCGTTCGACTACGACATGGTCGTGATCGATGAACTGTCGTCCTTTAAGTCGCATCAGGCAAAACGCTTTCGAGCCCTGATGAAGGTTCGGCCTAAGGTCAAGCGTGTGATCGGCCTCACTGGTACGCCGTCCAGTAACGGACTCATGGATTTATGGGCGCAGTTCCGCCTTCTAGATATGGGACAGCGGCTTGGTCGGTTCATCGGCAATTACCGATCCACCTTCTTCGAGCCGGACAAGCGAAACGCCCAGATGGTTTTTTCCTATAAGCCAAAGCCTGGCGCCGAGGAAGATATCTATCGCCGGATCACGGACATGACGATTTCAATGAAAGGTACGGATTACCTGAAGCTGCCGGACCTGGTGATGAACGAGGTGCTGGTCCGGATGTCGGCCTTAGAACAGAAGCACTACCAGACCATGAAGGCCGATATGGTCTTGTCCCTACACGGCATTGAGATCGATGCGGTCAACGCAGCTGCTCTGTCCGGGAAGCTGCTGCAGATGGCCAATGGCGCCGTCTATGATGAAAACCATAAAGCCATTCATCTGCATGACCGGAAACTGGATGCACTGGAGGATCTGATCGAGGCGGCCAATGGCAGACCGGTCCTCATCGCCTATTGGTATAAGCATGATCTGGAGCGGATACTCCAGCGTTTTTCTGCGGAAAAGCTGGATTCAGGTGAAAGTATCCGCCGATGGAACACAGGTGATATTCCCATTGCTATCATCCATCCCGCATCGGCGGGACATGGGCTGAACCTGCAATCGGGTGGGTCCTGCCTGATCTGGTTCGGGCTCACCTGGTCGCTGGAACTATACCAACAGACTAATGCCCGGCTCTGGCGGCAAGGACAAAAAGACACGGTGGTCATCCACCACATCATCACCAAGGGCACGATCGATGAACAGGTCATGGTCGCCCTGAAGAACAAAGATAAAATCCAGGCCGCCTTGATTGATGCGGTAAAAGCTAACTTGGAGGAATCAACACATGACTGACAGGTATGAAGACCTGGCGCACGCCATTATTTTACAGGCGGTGAAGGATTATAGGAGAGCCCTGCGCACGCTGAAGAAGAAACCGGATGACAGTGTGGCCATTGAGGCACGGGCATCCATTGAGCAATTCTTTTACTCCGATTATTTTGTTGTTTTGTCAAATCTGGATCCGGAGTATCTTATCCAGCAACTGGTCAAGGAGGAATTTGTATGACGGCTAAAGAGTATCTGGGACAGGCGTATCGCCTTGATCAGCGGATCAATTCGAAACTGGAGCAAGTGACACTATTGAACACATTGGCTACGAAATGCACAACGACACTGACGGGTATGCCGCGAAACCCCAACCAGGCCACTGCCACGATGGCCGATGTTGTTGACAAAATCATCGACCTGCAGACGGAAATCAACCACGACATTGACACGCTGGTGGATTTGAAGCGTGATATGGTCAGGATCATCAAGTCGGTGGAAAACACCGAATACCAGACCATTTTGGAACTTCGCTACCTGTGCTTCAAAACCTGGGAGCAGATCGCAGCGGAGATGGGCTATGAGCTTCGGTATATTTTTAAGTTGAACGGGCGGGCGCTCGAACAATGCGAATGCCTGATTTCCCAAAAGTAGACACTAAAACCGATTAATAAATCCTTTGCAGCATGGCATGGCGACATAGCGTGTTAAAATGCCGTTTCATCTGATCAGGTATGTGTTCGATCCTATACACTGCTATCTGACACTTGGCAAGTAGGGTGAGTGTATTATTCACCTACTTGCCAAGTTCTTGGATATCTCTTAATTCGTTTAGTCGTACCCCTAGATGAAATTACTGCCCGTTGGACTGCTGTTTCGTCTCAGAAGTGAATTATTTCACAACCAATTTGAAAGCACATTCATAGCCTGTGACCTCGTAGCCTTTGCCTGCTGAGATATATTTGCCTTGTACCGCGACGACGATGCCCACATAGTATGTTCCGGTGGGCAAAGCACTGATGCGGCTCAGGGTGTCATTGTGGTATATCCTTTCACAACTCTCATTGTAAACAGACAGATAGTAAAACGATACGTTTTTGCCGTAGATGAAATCAAGATTATTGCTTCTCGTGATGACAGGAAGCTCTTGAGCTATCCCTGGCAAAGTATGAGCTACACTTATGGCGTCAGCTGCTAACCAACCTCCTGCGTCCCATGATTTTGACCACCGAAACTGCTGATATGGCACAATTATTATGCCGTTTGAAATGAGAGCCAACGGGGTATCTGCGGAAATTTCGGGGTAGCCATTGATTAACAGAACAGATTCGACTTCGTCGTTCTTGAAAATGTCATTCTTGATAATATGGAATATCCTTAACTCACCGCTACCGTCTACGTATGATACTCCGACTGTGGGGAACCCACTTGAGAAGCTTATCGATACCACCAAAGGTGTGTTTGGCGTCATTTCATTTATTTTGTAGATGGAACTGCTCACCGAGGCGACTGCTTTTTGCGTTTTCTCGTCCCAGACAATGTAAAACAGGTTGAGATCCTTTATTGTCGCATCCGTTGTCAGCAGAAACTTCTGGCCTTGTGCGTCAACAGCAGCGTTAACTTCCTTGTAGTCCGGATATTGCGCAAGGAGCGCTTCTGTTGCTGGAACGATATCAAGCGAACCTTCATCGGAGGGATGATTGCCCGGCACATATGGTGGCGGATTCGTCAGGAGGCAAACCAAAACTGCAATACAGGCAACGCCAGCTCCAGTGATGACCCAGAACGCGGGCTTTTTGTAATTCAAGATGTTTTTTATCCTGCCGCGGGTATTTCCTTCACCAAATGCAAGCGGTGTCCCTGCTATCACGCGTCGACCAGTAGCCAGGCTCAGAAGCGACCGGGAATAATCCTCTCGGAAGTGACCACTAAGACTTTTCATCACGGCCTCATCACAGCTCATTTCCATGTCCGCGCTGGACAATAAGAAGGCAATCCACACCAGAGGATTAAACCAGTGCACACAAAGTGCAAGAAAGGCGAGAATCTTCACGATATGGTCGAGTCGCCTGATGTGATGTTGCTCATGCAGGATAATATAATCGCGTTCTCGATCAGACAATGTTGAGGGAAGATATATTCTCGGGCGAAAAAGTCCTATAACGAAGGGCGATGCGATGTGATCGGTGAGATATATATTATCTCGCAGCAGGCATGAACCGATTAGTTTCCGTCGGAGTCGAAACAGGACGATTACGCTGTATAAGAGCAGTGCGGTGACGACAAAGAGCCAGATATAAGTCGCAGCCGACACGGGCAACTCCAGAGAATCAGCGACGACCTGCTCTTGCCTTTGCAGGAGAGCATTATTTACAGATTCATTCACATCAGCAATCAACAGGTTAACTGTGGGATTTTCATTATGGACGATGTCTTCAGGTATATATTCAAGGCTGCCGGAATTTGTTATTGGCGCATCAAAGAGATTGAAGATAGAAATCGAGGACGATAGTGATGCCGGACAGAGCAACCGAAAAAGCACAACAGCCCATAGCGCATAGGAAAAAACCTTGGGCGCCCGTTTGAGCAAAAGTCGAATCAGCAGCACAGCTAAAATGATAATCCCGCCAGTTATGCTCATGTTGATGATTTGGGGTAGGATCTCATACCACAAAGTTGTCACCTCCGATTTTCGTCGATGAGTCTTTGCAACTCGTCGATTTCCTTTTTAGTCAGCTTTTTACGCTGTGTAAACGCAGTGAGAAAAGCCGGGAGCGAGCCATCAAAAGTCTCATCCACAAACAGCTCGCTCCGCATCGCGTAAAAATCTTGCCGTGTCAGGGCAGAGGACACTATGCCGCTTTCATTTTTGAAAATACCACGGTCGCAGAGTCTCCGCAGCACCGTATAGGTAGTGGAACGATTCCAGTTTAGCTCTTTCTCACAGAGCTTTACTAGTTCCCTCGAGTGCAATGGTTCATAACTCCAGACAATATCTGCAAAGCGAGATTCTACGACCCCGAGCTTAAGTTCGGACACAGGACATACCTCCAAGCGGTTTACACATTGTAGACTACTCTTAGTCTACAATGTGTAGATCGGCAAGTCAATAGCGCTCGTGCAACGTTTAACAGGGTTAATAGGCAGTGATTATCACTGTTCGGCAGATGAATCCATTTGATATGATACACTCAGCTTTGTAGAATCCTATAAGCCTTCTATTGAAGCTACTGAATTGCCTTGTTTACTTCTCGAATAGTCAGTCTTCCATCACCATTGACGGTCGGGCGCTCGAACAATGCGAGTGCCTGATTTTCGAAAAGAGGACACTAAAAGACACTGATTGACATGTGTTTTTTCTGGTACCATATAGCTGGACACATAGAACAATTGAGAGATCTCCCAGGGTAGTGGATGATGGAGAGTATCGGATTTTATTTTTTTCGACGTGTAATATATCGATGATTATACGGCAAAAGAAGAGGAGGCTGTTGTGAAAAAGAAAACCCGAATAATCTTGCTAGCAATCTTGATCCTCGCCGCCTTGCTCGCCGCCGTCTGGAAACCACTCCGGCTGGATCGCTTCGGTCTGCCATTCATTCAGATCGACTGGATCGATGTAGTCAAGTGGGATGGCGTCACGTATGAGTCCCGAATCAAACCACGGGTCGAAGTTCCCCTCGCCGATATCGGTGACAAGCTAGGCCAGGTGCAGTTTACGGTTTACGGCCATGTCAGCAACAGCAGGTACCAACTGCGCAACGGCGATGCCACTTTCCTTGATCCAGGGACCGAGGTATTCACG
>JAWSUP010000243.1:0-6722 GCA_033549405.1 Bacillota bacterium
ATGCCCTGATGGCTGAGCTGTATGGCAAAAGCACAGGCTGTTCTCACGGTAAAGGCGGCTCCATGCACCTGTTTGATGTCGACCACCATATGTATGGCGGCAACGGCATTGTCGGCGGGCACATCCCCGTGGCAACTGGAGCAGCTTTTAAAATCAAGTACAACGAGAAAGACGGTGTTGTGCTTTGCTATTTCGGCGATGGCGCGATCCACCAGGGCGCTTTTCATGAAAGCCTCAATCTGGCCAAAATCTGGAATCTGCCCATTGTCTATATCTGTGAGAACAACCAATACGGTATGGGTACAGACTTTCGTCGGGTCTCTTCGGTCCATGACTTGTCCACCATGGGCCAGTCATATGACATTCCCGGCAAACAGGTAAACGGCATGGATATTCTTGAGGTATATGAAGCGACCGTCGAGGCTGTCAAACAGGCTAAAGAACAGCACCTCCCATCTCTTTTGGAAATTCGGACTTACCGTTACAAGGGGCATTCCATGAGTGATCCCGGCAAATACAGAACCCGCGAAGAACTTGATGAATACAGGCAGCAAGACCCCATCCTGATTCTTAAACTGGCCATGATCGAAGCCGGTCTGCTGTCTGAAGAAGACTACGAGACGATGGATGCGTCCTTCAGGAAAATATCAGACGAATCTGCTGATTATGCAGAGAGCAGTCCTGAGCCGATCCTTGACGAACTCTACACAGACGTACTGGCCTGATGCCACGCGCAGTGACCTGCCTGCCATTGAATGGCAGATTTGCCTAAGGAGGATGAAAAATGCCTGTCATAACCTATCGCGAAGCCATCCGGCAAGCCATCGATGAAGAGATGGATCGGGACGAAAGTGTTTTCCTGATCGGCGAAGAAGTCGCCCAGTATAACGGCGCCTACAAAGTCAGTCAGGGTCTTCTCGATAAATACGGCGCTCGCCGCGTCATCGACACGCCCATCACGGAAGAGGGCTTCACGGGCGTTGGCATCGGCGCCGCCATGGTGGGGTTGCGGCCCATCGTAGAGTGGATGACGTTCAATTTTTCGTTGATGGCCTACGACCAGGTCGTCAACAACGCAGCCAAAATGCGCTACATGTCCGGCGGTCAGGTCAAAATGCCCATCGTCTTCCGCGGCCCAAACGGACCGGCCGAATATCTCGGTTCGCAGCATTCACAAGCGCTGCAGTCCATCTTCGCCCACATACCCGGCCTCAAAGTCGTAGCGCCCGCCACGCCTTATGACGCTAAGGGGCTCTTGAAGACAGCGATCCGGGACGACAACCCGGTCCTGTTTCTTGAAGGCGAGATGATGTATGGCTGGAAGAGCGAAGTTCCTGAGGAGGAATATCTGATTCCATTCGGCAAGGCGGATGTTAAGCGACCCGGCAAAGATGTGACCCTGGTCACCTTCTCCAAGCCACTGAAAGTTGTCCAGGAAGCAGCAATCGCGCTTGAAAAATCCGGTATTGATGCCGAGATTATCGATCTGCGGTCCATCCGGCCACTCGATGAAAAGACGATATATGATTCAGTTAACAAGACCAATCGCTGTGTCGTCATTGATGAGGCCTGGCCGTTTGCCAGTGTCGGGTCGCATGTGGCCTGGCTCGTGTCAAGAAATTGCTTCGACCTGCTGGACGCCCCAGTCGAACTGGTCAGCTCAGAAGATGTGCCCATGCCCTATAACCACACGCTGGAGCTTGCGGCACAGCCATCGGTAGAAAAAATCGTCGCGGCAGCCAGGAAGGTGCTGTATCTGTAAACACGCGACAGCTAGTCGCTGGCTGACCGACAATGAATTAACCAAGAAAACCGGAGCAGATAAAATTATCTGACCGATACGGAGCAGGAGGGTTGAACGTGGCAGAAAAATTACTGATGCTGGCTTTGTCCCCGACTATGGATACAGGCATCATCGCCAAGTGGATAAAAAGCGAAGGTGACCGGGTGGCTTCGGGAGACGTCTTGTGCGAAGTAGAGACGGACAAGGCCACCATGGACTATGAGTCTTCTGTTGACGGTGTGCTGTTGAAAATTATCCTGGGTGAAGGATCCAGCGCTGCCGTCGGCGACCTGATCGGTGTCGTCGGCAAAGAGGGAGAAGATATCTCCGATCTCCTTGCCGAAGCCGTCAAACAGGATAAGACAGACTCTGATCAGCTGGAAAAGCAAGAGCAGGACAAGCCCGACTCTGAACAGCCGGATAAACCACAAAAGGATCAGGCAGAATCAGCCGGAACACCTCCGGGAACAAAAACAGCGCCTGCTGAGCCAGATGCGGCCAAAGGACCCATCCGCTCTTCTCCCCTGGCAAGAAAGCTGGCCGACCAGAACGGGCTGAAGCTCGCAGATATCCAGGGCAGCGGACCAGCCGGCAGGATCGTCAAGTCAGATGTCGAGCAGGCACTGGCTAAGACAGCAGCCGAGCCATCCGCAAAAAGTCGTCCTGACACTGCCGGGCAGACCGGAACTCCTGCCACCGCTAAGGATGTCGTCATTCCCGTAAGCGGCAAGCGTCGGGTCATTGCCACGCGTCTGGCTGAGTCCATGTATACGGCGCCGCATTACTACCTCAAAGTGCCGGTAGAGATGGATGAAATATTGGCAGCCAGGCAACGCCTCAATGCCAAACCAGATATCAAAGTTTCCATGAATGCCTTCATCATCAAATTTGTTGCCGAGTCACTCAAAAGGCATCCCAGAGTCAATGCCACCTGGAACGGCGATACCATCACCGAGCACGGCCGGATCGACATTGGTCTGGCTGTCGCCCAGAAAGATGGCCTGATCACGCCTGTCGTCCGGGATTGCGGCAGCAAAGGCATCGTCCAGATCGATGATGAACTGAACGCACTGATCGTGAAAGCCCGGAAAGAGACGCTGACACCTGAAGAATATACCGGAGCCACATTCACCATCAGCAATCTTGGCTCTTTCGGCATCGAAGAATTCACGGCCATCATCAATCCTCCGGGATCTGCCATCCTGGCAGTTGGCGAATTCAGGAAAGAACCGGTCGTCCAGCCGGATGACACGATCAAGATCAGGTCTGTGATGAAAATGACTTTGTCCTGCGACCACCGGGTGATCGACGGGTCTGTCGGCGCATTGTTCCTGACAGAACTGCGTGACATGATGCAAGAACCCATGCGGGCTTTATATTAAGAGGCGCCGGATGCCAGATCCTGCATGGCAAAACGCATGAACAGGAGTGAATCAAGCATGACAAAACAAGAATACGACGTCTGCATCATCGGTGCGGGACCCGGCGGTTATGTCGCTGCCATTCGTGCTTCGCAGCTCGGCCTGAAGGCTGCAGTCATTGAAAAGGACAAGCCCGGCGGTGTTTGCCTCAACATCGGCTGCATCCCGTCCAAGGCGCTGATCCACCAGGCAGCCATCTTTCAATCAGCGAAGGGCCTGGCAGACATGGGCGTCAACGTCGATCTCAAGGGATTTGATTATAAGAAAGTATATGACAAATCCAGAAATGCAGCGGACAAGCTGTCCCGTGGCGTCCGGTTTCTGCTTGACAAGAACAAGGTGGCGCTGATCCAGGGAGAAGCAGTTAAAGTCCAGCCGGGTGAAATAACTTTGCAGGACGGCAGCGTCGTGACCGGGAAAAACATCATCATCGCAACCGGGTCCCGGCCCAGGGAGATCCCCGGTTTTGCTTTTAACGATACTGTCATCCTGTCTTCAACGGGCGCCCTCATGCTGGAAAAATTGCCGAAAAGCCTGTTGATCCTGGGGTCAGGCGCCATCGGGGTCGAATTTGCCCACATCATGAACGCCTTTGGCGTCGACGTGCACCTGGTTGAAATGCTGGACCGCATCCTGCCACTCGAGGATGATGAAGTCGTCGCAGTGCTGCAGAAATCTTTCAAAAAGCGGGGCATCAAGACCTATACATCGACAAAGGCGGTTTCACAGCAATCATCTGACGGTATGATCCGGGTTACACTCGAGGACAAAGAAGGCCGACAGACGACAGTTGACGTGGAAAAGGTCCTCGTCTCAGCCGGCCGAGTGCCCAACACCTCCGATCTCGGCCTCGATCAAGCGGGCATCGAGGTCGATAAGGGTGGCTTCATCACAGTCGGCGATTACTGCCAGACCAGTGTGCCCGGCATCTATGCCATCGGAGATGTCGTGCGGACGCCGCTCCTGGCCCATGTCGCCTCGAAAGAAGGGGAGATCGCTGCCCAGCACATCGCCGGATTGACACACGAGCCGCGGCTCGATCCGCTGTCGATTCCTGCAGCCACTTATTGTGAACCCCAGGTGGCCAGCTTCGGCTATACGGAGCGTCAGGCGGCCGAAAAGGATCTGCCCTATAAAAAGGCCATGTTCCCCTATCGCGGCGCCGGCAAAGCTGTCGCAACAGAACAGCCGGAAGGAATAGTGAAAGTATTGCTTGACCCCTCAACCGGTGAGATTATCGGCGGACACATCGTCGGTGCGGAAGCCACTGAATTGATCCATGAACTGTTACTTGCCCGCAAGTCCGAACTGCTGCCCGAAGACATCGCCACCATGATCCACGCGCATCCCACCCTCTCGGAAACACTGATGGAAGCGATGCGGGAGGCTGACGGCCACGCCATCCAGATCTGACAGCGAATGTTAAGAAACAACATTTTCCAGATGCATCACAGACAGGAGATACTATGAACAAGCAAGATATGATCGGGTTCATCGGCCTTGGCATTATGGGCCGGCCGATGGCAGAAAACCTTATTCGCAAAGGATGTCAACTGATGGTCTTTGACATCAATCAGGACTCAGTCACCAAACTGACTGCCGCCGGTGCCATTTACGCTGAAAAGGCACAAATCGGCGCCAGCTGCAGGCTGGTCTTCACCATGCTGCCGGACGGTGCAGCTGTTCATGAAGTGCTGTTTGCCCCGGATGGCGTGTCAGCGGCGCTACAGGCAGGCAGTCTGGTGATTGATATGAGTTCAGTCACGCCTGAAGAAGCCAAAACATGCCACGAACGTCTTGCCGGTCAGGGTGTCGGCTTTCTCGATGCGCCGGTGAGCGGCGGAGAACCCAAAGCCATCGATGGCACCTTGTCATTTATGGCGGGTGGCTCTGAAGAAGACTTCGCAACTGCTTTGCCGTACCTGCTCAAAATGGGGGCAACGGCGCAACTGATCGGCGCAAGCGGCTGTGGCTGCATCGCGAAGCTTGCCAACCAGATCATTGTCAACCTGACGATATCTGCTGTATCTGAGGCGATGGTCTTTGCCATGAAAGCCGGCGTCGACCCGTGGAATGTTTATCAGGCTATCCGCGGCGGGCTGGCGGGCAGCGTCGTTCTGGATGCCAAAGCGCCGAAGATGATATCACGTGATTTCAGTCCTGGCGGCAAGCTGTCGATCAATCTGAAAGACATAAAGAATGTGATGGCAACGGCGCACGCCATCGACGTGCCTCTGCCGTTCACCAGTCAGTTGCTTGAAGTGATGCAGTCACTGAAAGTTGACGGACATCTTGACGACGACCACAGCGGTCTGGTTCAATATTTCGAAAAGCTGGCCGGAATTGAAGTGAGCAGCGAGATAATGCCATAAAAAACTGCGTTACAAATTGAACTGCTTCGTCCATACGATGTCAAGATTCATTTTTTCAGTTCCCTCAGCGCTTCCTCTACATCATTGAAGCGCTTCACATCAGGGTCATGAGCAATACTTCTGGCTTCTCTTATTGTAGCATTGAGCGTCTCGATGGGCGGTTTAGTCGTCACATCAAAAGGGAAACCACCAGCTCGCAGCGACTGGCGCAAAAACACATTGATAGCTGTTGTAAGATTCATACCCAGCTCCTTGAAAAGCGCTTCACTCTGCTGTTTGATATCGCTGTCCATACGGACGCTGAAATTAGATGATTTTGCCAATGCAATCTCTCCTTTTGCATTTCATTATATATTTATTGTATGCTGTTTGCGTTGCAATATCAACTCATTGAGCGCAGTTAATATAAAATTTACAATTTCTTGAATCTCTGCTTAACCGGTTCGATACATCACTCAAATAGACAATTTTCTCCGATCCGGTCTCTTACAGTCGGTGTGATCAGGCTGTCGGTGCGGCGTGTCGTGTGTTATGATAGATCCCATCAAACTGAAATACCTGTGCGTCTGACGACGTAACTGCGCACAGGCCGCGTGGGAGTTATGACGGCAAAAAGCAAAGGGATTGCGGCCATATCATTGGCTTATGTTGTGTGGGGCCTGCTTCCGGTCTACTGGAAACTGCTGCGCGCCATCGCGCCTGACCGCATAATTGCGCACCGCATTATCTGGTCTTTTGTCCTGATGCTGCTGATTCTGGTGATGACACGCAGGCTGAAACAATTGCGTGCGGCCCTGGGCAATCGACGCGACTTGCTCATCCTGGGTTTGGCTTCTCTCCTGGTCACAGTCAACTGGGTCACCTATATATTTGCGGTCAACAGCGGGCAAATCGTCGCGAGCAGCCTTGGTTACTATATCAATCCGCTTATATCCATCGCACTGGGCACAGTAGTCTACAAAGAGCGGTTCCGTCCGGTTCAGCTTATCGCCATCGCCCTGGCCGCAGCCGGAGTGGCGGTCATCACCTTTTCAGTCGGGCAGCTTCCCTGGATATCCCTGGTGCTGGCCACGACTTTCGGGGTCTATGGTCTGCTGAAAAAGAAGGTGACGCTCGATGCGGCGACTGGCCTGACGATTGAGACAG
>JAWSUP010000244.1:0-6689 GCA_033549405.1 Bacillota bacterium
GTTCGTCCCTGGATTATTTCAGAAGGGATGCCTTTATAACGCAAAACGGCGATATGCCACGCTTTGACGGACTGCCCTCCCGGCGTGACCAGAATGCCTCAGATGCGATCATCTACAGCCGGATTGTCATGATGGCAGATGGCAGTGAATGGGTCATCCTGCTCAATGCGATCCTGTCGCCAGTGAGCAGCACCGTCGACACCCTGCGTACCCAGCTGCTGATCATCACCGGCATCCTGGTTGTCTTGTCGCTTCTACTGGCTTTGTGGCTGTCCAGGCGAATCGCCCGGCCCATCATCAAGATCAATAACCAATCCCGCGAGCTTGCCCGCGGCAATTACCAGGTTCACTTCCAGCAGGAAGGTTACAAGGAAATCGCCGAACTGGCCGATACGCTCAACCAGGCAGCCGCCGACCTGAACCAGGTCGAATCGCTGCGCCGCGAGCTGCTCGCCAATGTGTCCCATGACCTGCGTACGCCCCTGACGATGATCAGCGGCTATGCCGAAGTCATGCGCGATTTGCCCGGTGAAAATTCACCGGAGAATATCCAGGTCGTGATCGATGAATCGCGCCGCCTGACCAGCCTGGTCAACGACCTTCTGGACTTATCCAGGATTCAGTCGGGCAGCCAGGCACTCCGGATCAGTCCATACAACCTGACGGAACAGGTTCGCCAGACCATTGGCCGCTTCAGCAAACTGGTCGAACAGGAAGGTTACGAACTCTCTTTTCAGGCTGATGCGGAGATCACGGTGAAAGCGGACGAAAACCGGATCGACCAGGTGCTCCATAACCTGATCAACAACGCGATCAATTTTACCGGAGATGATAAAAAGGTCAGCGTGTATCAGCTCATACGGGGCAGCACCGTCCGGATCGAAGTGTGTGACAGTGGCGAAGGCATCCCGGCTGAACAGATGCCATTTATCTGGGACCGCTACTATAAGGGCAGCAAAACGCACCGCCGTCCGGTCGTCGGGACCGGGCTGGGCCTTTCGATTGTCAAAAGCATCCTTGAGCAGCACCAGGCAGCCTATGGCGTCAGCAACCTGCCCGACGGCGGCTGTGCCTTCTGGTTTGAGCTGCCGGCAGCATCTGCCTGAACCACTCGTTTGTTGCATTGCCATCTGCCGATACCGACAATCCTGATTGTCTGGTATACTGATTCTGTGCAAAGAAACTGTCAGGAGATTACCAAGATGAAAAACCAGACTGTCTACCTGTCCTCCTGTGTTCCGGAGGGCGGCCTTTACCGTTACGAATTGCTGGCAGACGGCCAGCTGGCTCTGCAGGATCATTATCCTGCTGCCGAACCCATGTATGCAATCCGGCAGAACCAGATCATCTACCTGCTTCTGCGCGCCCCTTTCCCTGGCAGTGAGGACAGCGGTGCCCTGGCGCTGCGCATCCAGGAAGACGGCTTGCTCGTACCGATCGGGGATTTGCAGAACCTTGGCGGGGCTGTCGCCTGTCACCTGGCCTTGTCCCCCTCCGGCCGCTTTCTCTACACGGCAAACTACGTCTCCGGCAGCGTGACAGAACTGCCCGTCTTGCCGGGCGGCGACCTGGGCCCACTGCGCAGTCTGATCCAACATGAAGGCAGCAGCGTACACCCGAAAAGGCAGACCGGACCCCACACCCATTGCACCGTTTTCACCCCGGATAACCGCTATCTCTGCGTGGTCGATCTGGGACTGGATCAAATCGTGCTCTACGCAGTGGACCCGGAAGCAGGCATCGACCCGTCGCCGCACTTTGTCAGCCAGTCGGATCCCGGCTATGGGCCGCGCCACCTGATTTTCGCAAAAGACGGCCATACGGCTTATTGCGCCAATGAACTGATTTCAAGCATCACGACTTACCGGTATGACGCTGGCAGGCTCGAAAAACTGGCGACACTGTCCACCCTGCCGACGGACTACACGGGGGTCAGCTACTGTGCGGCGATCAAGCTCTCGCCCGACGGCCGCTTTGTTTATGTGTCCAACCGGGGTCATGATTCCATAGCCTGTTTCAGCATTGAATCCGACCGGATCAGTTTGGTTTCCATCACGCCCTGCGGCGGGCAATCGCCGCGGGATTTCGACATCACATCGGATGGCAGCCGGCTGATCTGCACCAATGAACGCGGTCACCTGGTAACTGTTCTGCCGGTGGACCAGGCGACAGGACAACTGCAGCTGGCGGAAACAGCCATGCCGCTGGCCGCACCGCTGTGCGTGACCTTATAAGACTATTATTTTTTGGAATCGATGGAGGGGACGAAATCCTGGACACTGGGACAGGATAGCCGCAATGAATTTTAATGAATTTTGAAGAAGAAAATAAAAAAGCACAATATCACACCTTTACGAGCTTTCCTGTCTTGCGGTCAACAAGCCCCAGTTCCAGATCAAGGCCATTGAGGATCTTGGTCAACGTATCCAGTGAAGGTGCATAGGTCAGGTTTTCAACACGTGCAACCTGAGTTTGTGTGACATTCGCTTTCTGCGCCAACTGCTCTTGAGTGATATTTTTCTGTTTACGAATTTTAGCTATGGATGCCATCAATTCAAGTTCTGCTTTTTCTTCACGAGTCAGACTTGTGATTTCTTTTTTAAGTTCAGACCATTTCATTGGTTTTCACCTCGTTCATCTTCGTAGAACTCAACTTCGTAATGCTTCATATTGAGTACCTCACGTGAACATATAATATATCAAATATGACATAATGTCAAGCTCTGAAAGTTTGATTGAGCGAAATGATGCTATTGTTATACAAGATCAGCATCCAGCAGCGCTTTCAGGTCTTCTGTTGAGATGGACCGGTCGCCCGGGCTGCCTGCCCGGTTGATGACCCGGTCAAAGGTGAGCCGTTTCCGTGCCTGCAGGCCTTCCATTTTTTCTTCAATCGTGCCCTGACTGATCAGGCGATAGATCGTGACCACTTTTTTCTGACCGAACCGGTGGACACGATCGGCCGCCTGGTCTTCGACCATCGGGTTCCACCAGGGATCAAACAGGATGACGGTATCTGCCGATGTCAGATTGAGGCCGAAACCGCCTGCCTTCAGGCTGATCAGGAAAACCGGGATATCCGTTGCCCGGTTAAACTCCCGGATGACCTGCTGCCGATCCTGCGTCTGCCCGTCCAGATAACAGAAAGGGATTTGCCGGTCCTGCAGCCTGCGGCTCAGGATCGCCAGCATCCGGGTAAACTGGCTGAAAACCAGCACCTTGTGTCCGTTTGCCAGCAAAGTCTGCAACAGCTCATCAAACAGCTCAAACTTGCCGGATATCCCCTGGACAGACCGGTAAGCCTCGTGCAGCAGACCGGGATGGTTGCTGATCTGACGCAGGCGCGTCAATCCGGCCAGGATGGCCATGCGTGACTGAGCCAGTCCCCGGCTGTCAATGGATTCGCTTATCTTTTTACGAATCTGGGTCAGTGTCTGGTGGTACAAGGCCAGTTGGTTCTGGGTCAGGGGTGCATACAGAGTTTCTTCGATTTTATTCGGCAGCTCTGGCAGTACGTCCACTTTAGTACGGCGCAGCAGAAACGGTTTGATTCTGGGCAGCAGTTTCTCTTGATTTGCCTCTGCGTACTGGATCCTAAACGCATCTTTTCGACCGAGGTAACCGGGCAGGATGAAGTCAAAGATCGACCACAGGTCCATGATGTTATTTTCAAGTGGCGTGCCGGTCAGTGCAATGCGTTGCCTCGCTTTGATTTTTTTGACATGGCGCGCCAGGTGGGTTTCCGGATTCTTGATCATCTGCGCCTCATCGAGAATACAACAGTCGAATTCAAGCTTCTCGTACTGGTTGATGTCGCGCTGGATCAGCGGATAGGACGTCACAAGCAGATCAAAATCATAGGCCTGTCGCAAGAGCCGCCTGCGATAATCCTGGGGACCATGGACAAGAACGGTTTTTAGGGCCGGCGTAAAACGCCTGGCTTCATTCTGCCAGTTGAAAAGCAGCGTTTTGGGGCAGACGATCAGCGCAGGCCTTGTTCTGTGTATGGCAGCCAATGCCACCAGAACCTGCAGTGTCTTACCCAGACCCATATCATCTGCCAGGATGCCGCCCATGCGAAATCTGCCCAGAAACAAGAGCCATTGAACGCCGGTCCGTTGATAGGGGCGCAAGATCTGATCCAGCAGTTCGGGTATTGCATCGGCCAGATTGTCCTGATCGGATGTCAATCCTGCCCGCATCTCTGCAAAAGACGCGTCAAACGTGATCTTCGCTTTCTCCTGTTCCGCCGTTTCCGCTTCATGCAGGACCAGAGATGCGAGCTCCGCCGGTTCCGCCTCAAACCGGTCCAAATCCAGATCTGTCAGGCGCAGGTTTGCCAGGTGCTCGAGCATGCGGGCGAGCTGTTTTTTGTTTGTGATCTCGATAAACTGACCGTTGACCAGCAGCCATTTTTGCTGTCCGGCCAGATAATCTGCCAGTTGTTCAGGCGTGATTGAAAGTTTTTCACAGTGGAAGCTGAGATTGAATGTCAGTAGTCCAGAAGGCTTTCTGCGCAGATGGCTGAATTCTGCGGTTACCGATTTCCGGGCAGGGATGAGCTTTTCAAATTCACTATCATACAGTACCCGCCAGTCTTCAGGCAGCGCTGGCAGGATCTGTTCGACCAGGATCGGCAGATCTGTCCCGGCATTAAAAGTCAGGCAGCCAACGAAAGCGTCCTGACAGTCTGCCCACTGGTGAAAAAAGCTGATGACCTGTTGATCTGTCGTGCGGTCGCGCAGGAGTGCCATGCGGTCGGCGACCTGGCTGTTAATGGTGACATCGTCCGGATCAAGCGGATTCGTGCTCATGATTTTCTGGCCATCGGCATTTCTTTTTATGACTCTGGGCATCACCAGGATGCGGTCGGTCTGCTTCTGGTAGCGGAAGAGGACAAGAACATCCGTTTGCAATGTATCCGTCTGCACTGACGAAAGAGTCGTCTGAGCTGCCAGTAAAGATCTCAGGCCAGGATCGTCTGCATCCTGCATCGATTGCAGCAGGATGGCGATGATGTGCCGGCAGGGCTGGCTTTGATTAAGCGGGCAGCTGCACTGCCATTCGCTGAGGCAGTCGCGCCGGGATGAAACGATCAGGCGGCCTGAATAGAAATCCGCAGCTCGGACCACCGCCCGGACAGAACGCTGGCCGGATGGCAGGCAGGTCTCTTCAAGTCGCTCCACGCGCCCATTGCGAAAATAAGCCTTGCCGCGAATCCATTCGCCAGACTGTGTCTGCCTTGCGACCTGATCAATCTCGATCTGCTGTTGATACACTTCCATTTTTTTCTGTTACCTGCCATGAAATGCCCTGTATCCCTGCACTCTATATGACTGCAGCTGATCCGGCTCTGAACAGAAAATGATCAGTCTGATTTTAACACAATAAGGGTCTGAAAAAAGGATACCTGGTCAATTTCTGGATAGAAACAGCGCGGCAACTGTGCTATATTGATTAAGACTAAAAACAAATTGAGGTATTGGATATGAGTGAAATGAATAACGACGAAGGTTTGACTGCAATGAGCGCAACCGTCAAAGGCCTTGCAAAGAGCTGGCAGGTGATCAGCCAGACCGACAAAACCTGGAACATCAAAGAGGCGCAGCAGCATTCTGAGAAATTGAAACCGCTTGTCCAGGCCATTCAGTCCAGTTGGCTGGCCGCAGAAGCAGAACTGGCAGTCTTGACAGACCAGATCTGCCGGCAACTCGGCAGTGAAGAATATATCCGGGATTTTGAGCAGGAATTACGCGATGCCGGTGTTCAGTTCAGCGGAGAATTTCCCGCCTACATGCTGCCACCTTTTAAGCTGAATATCAGCCTGGACAGTTATGAGGCAAGATTATCATTGGGGCGCAAAAATGAGCGAACATCCGATCTGAATCCGCAACGGCTGGCCAGATGGGTTGCTGTCCGCTACAAAAAAGTTATTGCGCGCAAGTTCAATGCAACGGCATTTATGAAGGATCTGGTCGAAGCCTATCAGCTGGCCAATCAGTTGAAGTTTCATGAGAAAAAGATGGTCTGGGGCCGCGCAGTACCCATCAAGGACATTTATGACCTTTTGACGGTCAAGGCGTCCGCCCGCCAGGATTATCCCAAGCAGTTCTTTGTCTTCGACCTTGGCCTCTTTAAGGAGTCCGCCACACTTGAGCTGAATCATTATCGTTTTGAGCTCGGGTTTGCCCGCAATCCAACCAAAGCCATGACGGTTGTTGACAGCAGCGGCAGGGAAAGCCATATCAGCAGCCTGACAATTTATGCTGAAGAAGGAGACGATGCCTGATGGCACTGGTCGTAGAGGACCTGATCAATCTGCGTAATGGTACAGCGCCGATGAACCTGGACCTGGTCCAGGATATGACGCTCGGAACCGAGGTGTGGCTCCGGCGCTTCATCCCCCATTACCTGGAGCAGTACATCCCTTCCGGCGGCAGCAAGGTCAAGGTACTGATCGGCGGCGAAGGCAGCGGAAAATCTCATTTACTGCGTTATATTCAGAAAGCCGCAAGGGACAGAAAATACACCGCCGTCTATCTGTCAGCCCGGACAGCCGGTCCAAAACTGAGCGATGTACCCAACCTTTATCGTCTTATCGCCGGAACCATTGATATGGAGCAGCTCGTGACGGACCTCAGCCGGAAAGTCGCCGAATCGCTGGGCTATGGTGCGACGATCTATAACGG
>JAWSUP010000245.1:0-6653 GCA_033549405.1 Bacillota bacterium
GCAGTTTCCGCTGCCTGGTGGTTCTTACCAGCCACAACTATATTGTACCAGGGGTTGTTATTTATTTACTTGGTCAATTCGTCTGAATTTCTAATGAGCAAGTTATTGACTAACAGCATCAGCATCCTGAATTCTGCATCCGGAAGGTCTGATGGAATCTGACGCCTGACAACCCGGTGACGCCCTTTTTTCCGGGATCTTTTTATCTCCTTTCCCTTGGTTGTGCCAAAAATCTGGTTGACGCTGAATGCATGAGCCAGATTTTGAAGGATACGGGCTGGGCTGCCGTATCTCAACCGAAGTTGGCCGATGTATTGATTGTCAACACATGCGGCTTTATTGACAGTGCCAAGAAAGAAGCAATCGAAGCCATCCTGTCGCTTGCTTCCTGCAAGCAACCGGCAGGAAGGGCTCGCTTTCTGGTCGTAACCGGCTGTCTGTCCCAACGCTATGCCAAAGATATCAGAAAACGGCTGCCTGAAGTTGACGCTGTGCTTGGAACTGCAGACTACGGCCAGATTGCAGAACTTTTGCAGCAGCTGGAGAGTGGGCGGGACGCTTTTAAGCTGCCTGGCCTGCCCGGCAGCATTGAACACCTCTGCGTGGCAAGGCAGCCTTCGACGCCTTCAACATACGCCTGGATCAAGATTGCAGAAGGATGCTCAAATCATTGCACCTATTGTGCCATACCCGGTATCAGGGGCGAGTTGCGTTCCCGACCCATCGAGGATATTGAAGCCGAAGCTGCCCGGCTCAGTGAAGCCGGCTTTGCTGAACTGATCCTGATCGCCCAGGATACAGGCCGGTACGGGATCGACCTGTACGGCAGACGCTGCCTGCCTGAGCTCTTGACTGCGCTATGCCATCTGCCGCACGTGCGCATGGTCAGGATTCTCTATACATATTCAGATGGCATCACTGACGAATTGATCAGCGTCATGCAGCACGAGAAGAAGATCGCCCGCTATCTGGACATGCCGATTCAACATGGGTCAGACCGTATCCTGCACCTGATGAACCGTCATGACGATGCAGCAGGCATTGAGGCGGTCGTATCTCGTCTGCGGACTGCCATGCCCGATATTATACTGCGCACAACCGTCATGGTCGGTTTTCCCGGTGAAACCGAAGAAGACTATCAGCAGCTGCTGGCACTGCTGCGTTCTCTCAGCTTCGAGCGTCTCGGGTGTTTCATATTTTCTCCCGAAGAGGGAACCGCGGCCTGGAACATGCATCCGCGAGTTCATCACCAGACAGCTAAACGACGGTATCGGAACCTTATGAAACAGCAACAAGCCATATCAGCAGAAGCCGCCGCCCGCAGAATCGGACAGATTGTTCCGGTTACGCTTGAATCTGTTGACGATAGTGGTATATTTTACATAGGCCGTAGTTATGGCGAAACGCCTGACGTGGATCCCGTTATCTATGTCGCCGCCGCTTCCGCAAATTTCAGGACAGGCCAGACATGCCTGGTTCGTCTTGTTGAAGCTGATGCTTATGAAATGACAGGAGTGACAGTGTTGTGAATCTGCCTAACCGGTTAACTCTGATGCGTATTCTCCTGATCCCGGTAGTTTTACTGTTTCTCCTGCCGATGCCGGACAAGCCTTTCTGGGCCGACTGGAATCTGTTTTTGCAGGATACGGGCCGTTTGATCGCTTTTCTGGTGTTTGGTATTGCGTCACTAACAGATCTGATCGATGGGAAAATTGCCCGCAGCCGCAACCTCGTCACGACATTGGGGAAATTTCTTGATCCCATTGCCGACAAAATGCTGGTCATTTCTGCTCTGATCGCCCTTGTCCAGATCGGTCGCGTTCATGCCCTGATCACCATCACAGTCATCATCCGTGAATTTGTCATCACAGGTGTCCGGCTGATCGCCGCGGAGCATGGCATCGTCATTGCGGCCGGTCGCATGGGTAAAGCTAAAACAGTCTCCCAGATCGTCGCAATCCTGATCATCCTGGCGGAAAACCTGATCATCCGGCTGACAGACGCCTGGATTGATCCAGTCTGGATCACTTCGGCAGGCGATGCGGTGCTGATGGTGTCGATCGTCTTGACCTTGATCTCAGGTCTGCAATACCTGTTGCCCAACCGATCACTATTGAAAGGTTAAGGGTTTGTGCAAGGCTAAAGGTTTGTGCAGAGATTACCTGCTCAATCCTTCGGAGACCAATTGAGCAAGTTTTTGATTAACAGCTTCTGGCACCTGAATCATGAAGAAAAAATGAATTTACTCCAGAGCTCTTGACAATTCCTTGATTATCAAATAAAACTATGATATGCTCTTGCCCGCTGGGCCATACAGGACCCAAGAAGGCTGATATACAGGAGGGAACCCCTATGTCGACAGATAGTATTTTTGAAAGTGTCCGCAATATTCTTGTTGATCAACTCAGCGTCGATGCTGACGTGGTTACGATGGATTCAAACTTCATTGATGACCTCAATGCCGATTCACTGGATATCGTTGAACTCGTAATGGCCATGGAACAAGAATTTGGCATCTCGATCCCGGACGAAGAAGCCGAAAGGATCAAGACAGTCGGAGACGCCGTGGATTTTATCAAGAACAATGCTTGACAGAAAGCCCCTCCGGGGGCTTTTTTTCAATGCGGCTGACCGAATCGGGAATAGCGGTCCGAACACCTGGAAGCACGGAATGCCAAGGCTGGAGCAAGCCATTAGCCATCATTTTTCGGACAAGACACTGCTGCAGGATGCTTTAACGCATTCAACCCATGCTTATGAACACCGCCATGACCAGGTGACTGACAACGAGCGCCTGGAGTTCCTGGGCGATGCTGTTCTTGATCTGGCGATCAGCGACGTCCTGTACCGCCATCATAAATCTCACACAGAAGGCTTTATGACCAAGACACGCGCCCTGGTTGTCAGGGAGACGACGCTGGCCTTGCTTGCTAAAGATCTTGGTATCGGTGATTTGCTATTACTGGGCAAAGGGGAGGAAGCGACCGGCGGACGTGACAAACCATCCAATCTGGCCAATGCGACCGAAGCAATCTTTGGTGCGATCTACCTGGATGCTGGTTTCGAGAAGGCTTGTCAGGTTATCCGGACCTTGCTGGAAGAGCCCCTGAGGCTGGCGTTGGCTGGTGATCTGGTGTATGATTATAAGAGTCGCCTGCTCGAACTGGTACAGGCGACGCGCGGCGGAAGCACTTTGCGGTTCCAGATTCTCGATGAATCCGGCCCAGTCCACGAACGTCTCTTTACGGCTGGTGTGCTGATCGATGAACAGCTCGTTTCAACCGGTACGGGCTGCAGCAAAAAGGAGGCGGAGCAACAAGCCGCCCGTGAGGCACTTGACAAGCTTGACTGTGACAGAAGCGGCTGCACCACGCACGAATGATAACACCGGGGGATAGCGAATGTACCTGAAAGCTCTGGAAATTCAAGGCTTCAAGTCTTTTCCGGAACGAACAGTCATCACCTTTCATGAAGGCGTTACCGCCATCATCGGACCCAACGGAAGTGGCAAATCCAATGTTACTGATGCCATCCGCTGGGTTCTTGGCGAGCAGAGCGTCAAGACCCTGCGCGGTTCGCGCATGGAAGATGTCATATTTACCGGCACCCAGTCCCGGCGCGCCATGAGCTTCGCCGAAGTGACAATGGTGATTGACAACAATGACAACAAGCTCCCGCTGGACTATACAGAGATTCAGATAACCCGACGTCTCTATCGCTCCGGAGAAAGCGAATATTTGCTCAACAAGACAGTCTGCCGCCTGCGCGATATCGCCCGGCTGTTCATGGACACCGGCCTGGGACGGGACGGTTATTCGATCGTCGGGCAAGGCAGGGTCGACGAGATCCTCAGTCATCGTTCAGAAGATCGGCGCCGTATATTTGAGGAAGCCTCCGGCATCGTCAAGTACAAGACCAGAAAAGAAGAATCCGAGCGCAAACTGCAAAGCACAGAACAGAACCTGCTGCGCATCAATGACCTGATCACAGAACTGGAAAGCCGGCTGTTACCACTTGAAACGCAATCAGCAGCAGCCAGCCGATTTATCAGCCTGAGCGATGAGCTGAAAAAGTCGGAAATCGCTTTGATACTTGACGCGATCGACCAGCAGAAAGAAAAGCTGGATGAAGCCGACCAGGAAAAGCAGATTGCCTGTGCCGATCTGGCAGAGGCAAACCTTGCGTTGACGTCGCTGCGCGAAAAAAACCAACAAACAACGGCAGTTCTCCGCCAGATGGACGACACCATCGGCGGTTTTCAGGAAAACCTGGGAAAAATCAGCAATGATGTCAATGACCGCAGCAGCCAATCAGCCCTGCATGATGAGCGGATTCGCCATCTTCAGGAACAACTGCAGACTGCGGCTGCAGAAGAGCATGAACTGACGGGCAATCTGACCGGGATTGACGCCGAACTTGCTGTCCGGCGCGGTAAAGCAGAGAAATTACATAAACAGCAAGCCTTGTACCAGCAACGCCTGGACGAATCCGAAACAGCCATGCAAACCATCATGCAAACGCTCGATGCTGCCGAAAAGGTCATTGAAGCAGATAAACTTCGGCTTGACCAGTTGTCTGAAGCAGTTTACGAAAGCAAATCACAACTGGGGCAGACGCGCAACCAGATAACCCTGATTGACAGTCGCCGCCGCACCATCAGCCAGGAGCTTTTGGAAATGGCCAGCGATCTTGATCGCCTGCGCCTGATGCAGGAGGAAACGCAGGGAACCTTGGCAAATCTGCAGCAAGAGCGGCAGACTTGTGAGACCGTTCGCGCTGAAAAGGCAGCTGCCCTTGAAGATAAGCGCACTTCGTGCAACGCGCTGTCCCGACAACTGGAACAACAGCGCCAGTCACTGCGTAACCAGACTTACCGGCATAAAACATTGCTCGATCTGGCGAGCAGCCACGAAGGCTATGGCGAAGCCATCAAGCAGTTGCTGCAGAAGGCCGATCAAGAACCAGATTTTGCGGTCGGGATCAGGGGCACTGTCGGCAGCCTCCTCCGTGCTGATAAACGTTGCGAACTGGCGATCGAGACAGCTCTGGGACCTGCCATTGCCAATATTGTCACCGACCGAGAAGAAACGGCCTCCAGGCTCATCGCCTTCCTGAAACAATCTCGGTCCGGACGCGCCACTTTCCTGCCATTGAATGCGATCCGTGGGCGTCAGCTGGACGGCCAGCTGCTGAGCCAGGCAGAAAAAATGCCCGGGTTCATCGGCCTTGGCTGCAACCTGGTCCAGGCCGAGTCTGACCTGAAACCGGTTGTTGATTTTCTGCTTGGCCGTGTGGTGATCACACAGAACATCGACCAGGCTATCGCCATGGCCCGCCGTGTCCAGTACGCCTGCAGAATCGTGACGCTTGAGGGCGATGTGTTGAATCCGGGCGGTTCGATGACCGGCGGATTTCAACGTCAGGGAACATCCGGTCTGCTCAGCCGCAATCGAGAAATAGACGAGTTGGCATTGGCGATCGGGCAACTCTCTCAGGCGATCGTGAAAGATGAATCAGTCCTTTCAGAGCTGGAGCAGAAATTGCAGTCCCTCGCTCGGCAAACGGCAGACGACGACCACCGGCTGATTGAGCTTTCGCATCTGCGCGTGCGCGAAGAATCCCGGCTGGCCTCACAAATGGCAGAATATGAGAAACTCAGCGGGCGACAACAACTCCTACTTGCAGAAGATGAACAGCTGCAGCAGCATACTGTCAAGATCAATGCAGAAATTTTGGCAGTCGAGCAGGATATCGCAGCTTCTGAACAAAGTATAGCGGAAATTCGCGAGCGCATCAGCCTGCAGGAAGGCGCCAACCGCGACGATCGGGAAAAACGGGACGACCTGCGCGACGAGATCACACAGTGGCGCGTGTCTCTGCAATCCATCGATGAATCACTGCAGGCAGCAGATGAAATGATCCAGCGGATTGAGCAGGATCGCAGCGGTCAGCACAGCCGATTGCAGCGGCGCAAGCGCGAGCAGGCCGACAATCAGGCTGAGATCGACCGGTTAATGGCTGAAAAGGTGCGCCTTTCAGAAGAGATTGACCAACTAAAACGAAAAGGTTCATCATTGGCTGACGAGATCCGGCGGATGATGGATGAAAAGAATCGACTGGAATCGGAGCAAAGCGACTTTTTTGACGATCTGGAGACCGCAACTGCCAGAATTTCTGCATTACAAGGAGAGATCAGCCGGATCGAGGCGCGTTCCATCCGCTTTGAAGGTCTGATTGATGATGCCAAAAACCGGCTTTGGGAAGCATATGAGCTCACGGCCGATCAGGCAGGCGCGTGGCGTCAAACTGGTATCAACAGAAGCGAAATGACCCGACGTGTCGGCATCCTGAAAAGTGAAATTAAGGAACTGGGGCCGGTCAATCTGGCAGCCATCGAAGAATTTGAGTCGGTGCGTGATCGATGCGTGTTCCTGGCTGGTCAGCGAGATGATATCGAAAAAGCAAGACATCAGCTGACATCGGTTATCAATGATCTGACTGAAGCCATGAAAAAACGCTTTATCGAGCATTTTCACCTGATCAACGAGAATTTCAGCCTGGTTTTTGCTGAACTGTTTGGCGGCGGCATGGCTGAACTGAATCTGGAAGACGAACAGGATGTCCTGGCCTGCGGCATTGAGATCAAAGCGCAG
>JAWSUP010000246.1:0-6636 GCA_033549405.1 Bacillota bacterium
TGATTGTAGGTGACAATCTGTGGCAAATGCAAGCAGCCATGTTACCAAATCATCAGGTGAGGCAAACAGGTGCTGCGCACCGCCTGCCTTCAGCTCACCAGCTTCCCGGAAACCCCACAGAACACCGGCCGGTATCATGCCAGCACGGACAGCTGTTTCCATGTCCGTGCCTGTATCGCCGACCAGCACCGCATCTTCAGGCTTGCAGCCCAGCTTGCGGCATAAAAGCAGCGCGCCAGCCGGATCGGGTTTGATCGGTATGCCCTCTATCTGGCCCATCACCTCCAGAAACGGCTTGTCTGGAAAATACCAGTCTGCCACTTGCTGCGTGAAAGCGTCGGGCTTATTCGACAGAACCGCCAGTTTGAGATCTGTGTCCGCCAGCCGTTCAAGCAGGCTGCTGATTCCCGGATATGGCCGTGTGCTGACATGCCAGTTCTCCTGGTACGCCGCTTTGAATGCTTCGGTCATCCGACCGATCTGTTCTTCATAAAACGGCTTCGGCGCACCGGATGCAGCGGCACAGCGGGTCATAAGGTTTTTAGCGCCGGCGCCGACAAGATAACGATAGTCCTGAACCGGCAAAGGTGTCAAACCATGTTCTTGTAAAGCACGATTGGCTGCATCTGCCAGATCCTGCAATGTATCAACAAGGGTTCCGTCGAGATCAAATATGACAGCACGTTGTGACAATTTGGCACGTCCTTTCTTTTTCTTGATTTCAAGCAAGGGCAATTCAGATATCAGTTGTTCCTTTCGCTCAGAGCAGTCCGATGGCGCGCAGACCGAACAGCAGTGCCACCAGGACCGGTTGATGCAGCACATAGATCACCAGTGAATGACGTCCCATAAAGGCAAATGGGCGACTAGCCGTTATCAGCCAGGCTGGGGCGCCGGGAAATGCGCTGCAACGCGCGGCATAGACAAAGCGGCCGATCAGCGTTCCGACCAGGAAAAAGCCCATCCAGGGAACGATCGGCAGGTAGTCGGACATGGTGATGTCCAGTTGTGGTGGCAGACCCAGCGGCAGCAACCACCACCGGCCGTGATCGGCAACCAGGGGCAGCATGGACGCGCCCCACAGCAAAACTGCGGCCGTCAGGAGCAGCAGGACATTTGTCCGCGGCAGTTGTCGACCGGACAGCTGCTCCCTGCGGGTCAGCAGCGCATAAAACAGGATGCCGATTGCCAGGAGATGCAGTACATTGAAGAAAATATAGAAGTCATATCCCGCCAGAACGGACCCCGCCCAGGTCACAACTGACAAAATGATGGCCACAATGAGCAGACGCAGGCCACGCCGGGTGTTGCTGCGGGAAAATGTGCAGCATATGCCGGAGACGACCAGAAAGACATTGAGGAAAAATGGCTGCAACAGGTAAACGAACCACCAGGTCTCCTGAAAGGCAAAAACCGGCAATGCCAGTAGATATCGCAGGTCGAAGATGAAATGATGCAAGACCATCAGCAGCAAAGCCAGCCCCCGCAACGCGTCAAGCTCGAAGGCCCGGCATGGCTTTACGGCCGGCATAGCGCTGCTCCGATAGCCGTGGCGAATTCTGCAGAATCCGGTACGATGATCTTGACGTGGTATAGTCTGGAAAAAGCGTTGAGCACCCGCGTGCCGGCTGTAACAAGTGTCAGGTTGCCCGTGAACACAATCTCATTGAGATTGCTCTGACGGGCAGCCATGACCGCGGATGTCCCGATCGACTGGAAGACAAGGTTGACGATTCCCAGGGCAATGTCTTCATGGCTCGCGTTATCACTGATTTTGCCGAAATTTGATGCGGTCGTCCCTGATGGCAGGCCGGGTATCTCTTCATGCGTGATATCACCGATCGTCAGGTCGATATTGGCCAGGTCGCCTTTTTCAGCCATCTGGTTGAACATCTCAAAATCACGAACGTTGATCATGCGGTTCGACAGTCCGAGCATGGTTCCGCCACCGACACCAGAGCCGATCAGGTGTTCAACCTCATGATCCGCCGCACGCACGATTGCCGTCCCTGTTCCCATGCTGACGACAACAGCCTCTTTTAAGCCGGAGACATAAAGGCCGCCCAGGCCGATCGCCATAAATTCATGGGCCTTGACGGTCGGTATGTCCAACAGGTTGCCCCGCAGGTAAGATGCACCGACACCGGTCACCATGACACGTTCCACCGCCTTCAGTTCCAGCGCGTTCTGGCTGATATACTTGCCCAGGGCGCCGAATGCCGATGCCACAGGATCACTGGCCTTAACCAGTTCTTTACTGATCAAGCGCCCATTTTTCAGTCCAACAATTTTCGTCGTACTGCCACCGATATCCAGACCAATGATGATGCTCATGCGGCAACCTCCGTATCAGGCTTTGTGTTTTTTGATTATAGCACAGCCAGGGACACCGCAAAAGATCCTGAAAGCGGCTTGACTTTCAGGATCTTGATGAGTTGTGGTGTTTTCCGAGGCCGTTAATGATTATAAGCTGTATCCTCAGGGACTGCTCAGTAAATCAATGAACGGCTGTCTGGCGGATATATTCCATGCTCTGGCTGACGATGTTGCCTTCCACCAAGGCGATCTGTCGAGGAGCCACGACAAAGATGACCGATGAGACCGGCATCACTTTGCCATCCAGTGCATAAGCGGCGCCCGTGATAAAATCGATTACACGCTGGGCCACTTTGGGATCGACTTTTTCAATATTGCAGATAACGGTTTTGCCGGCCCGGATGTGGTCGCAGGCTTGCTGGGCTGACTCGATATCAGCAGGCTGCATGATGACAACTTGCTGTTGACCGGGTGTTGATCTCAGATCTACAACTTTGCCCGACTGCTGTCTCCGGAAAGGTCCGGGGTGCGAGTCGTCAGGCATTTCAACGGCTTCAGTTTCCGTATACGCTTCTTGCTCGTAGTCATCCTCATAATCAACTTCGTCCCGGAAATTGCCCAGACGGTTAAAAATCTTGTTAAAAAAATCTGTCATATTAATCCCTCCTGACGGGTTACAATCACATATCCTGTCGCTAAAACAACATGGACCGTTCTGGCAAACAATGACGTCTATCAATGCCATGCCTTACGATGCTCATTATAAAAAGAGTCGGGAGCAGATGCAATGACTGGGGAATAAGCGTAAGTTCGATGTAACCGGTGCGCAACAAAAACGGCTTCAGATCTCATTCTGGTTACGGTTATCCTTTAGAATTTTTATGTTATCCTGGGTCCGAACAAAGCGCTGCCGACACGTACATGCGTCGCGCCACATTCGATTGCCTGTACATAATCCTGACTCATACCCATCGACAGGATGGTCCAGTAAGCAGGTTTGCCAAGCCGCGCACCGATCAATTCAAACAGCACCCGGGTCTTATCGAACACCGGCTTTGTTTCTTCCGGTTCAGCGGTCAGTTGCGCTATTGTCATCAGACCGCGCATACGGATACCCGGCAATGCAAAGCTTGATTCGGCTGCAGCAGGAAGAAGATCAGGGGAAAATCCGTGCTTGCTTTCCTCCTCAGAGCTGTTAACTTGAAGCAGTACGTCGGTTATCATCTCGCAGGCAACGCTGCGTTTGCTGATTTCCTCCAGAAGCTTACATGAATCGACCGAATGAATCAGATGTGTCAATCCGACGACCTGGCGCACCTTGTTGCGCTGCAGTGTCCCGATCAAGTGCCAGTTCGGTTGTGCACCGGCCGACGCGAGCCAGGCTTGTTTTACCAGGAGGTCCTGAACCTTATTTTCTGCAAGGTCATGGATCCCGACACTGAATGCAGCCAAGGCTGTCTCGGGTGGGAATTGTTTGCTGACGCCGATCAGCGTAATGTCTTCCGGTCGACGGCCTGCTCTTGTTGCGGCGTCAGCTATGGCGTTTTGGACATGCCTGAGTCTCTGCTCCAGGCTGGCCGCCAGCGAAATATGCTCAATTGCCAATAAACTCACCTGCCTCGATGGATGCCGGATTAACAACCAGAATAGTCGAAACATCCGGCTGATAGGTCTCTGTCTCGATCGCCCGGATGATGGCATGTTCGCGATCATAATCGACGACCTGAACCTTGCAGCTGCGTGCTACACCATAAACCACGATCATCATGGAGGCCTGCCCCAGTTCTGTGTCATGCTCGAATAGTGCCACATATGGCACTTTCAGTCCGGTTGTGGCGGATAATGTCAACTCAGTCCGGACAGTCCGCCGGTCGGACAGCCATTCTAGCCTGCGATCCGTACGAAAAACTACGAGCGTGTCTGTTCCTGTTTTCTCTGCCCGCACAACCTGACAGGATTCAATGGCCAGGCCGCCGTCTGCGATCGTGAGCGTATGCAACGAATCGACTGGATAAACTGCGGTCTGATTGCCTGGAATAATAAATGACAAGCTCTGGTAAAGGCTTGAAGAGACGCGCAGGACCGGTTTGTCTTTTTCAGTCTTCTGGTTGACTGAAAGGACAGACTGGCTGCCATCAATCATCTGGCGGATGGTGTCCGAAGGCAGCGTCAGGACGGCGGCATTGGTCAGATCACTTTCCATTCCGTCCAGTTTATAGGATACGATACCAGGCTTCTGGCAGACAAGGGTCGCCGCCTGGATGCCCAGAGCCTGTTCCAGAGCCGCTTGTGTCTGCTTCAACGCTGTCAGACGCGCATCCTGGAAGTCAATCGTCATGAGTCGCGCCGTACGCTGCTCCAGTATAATGGTCAACGCTGTCTGGTAGGCGCTGATGTTGTCATAGTCATTACGAGTCAGGTCACTGCGTACCAGGCTGATGACTGAATCAAGGGAAGCGGCACTCTCATCATAGATCGCCCGGGCGCCTGCGCCCTTTCCCTGTTGCATCAGTTCGATCTGCAGATCAACAATGTCTTTTTCGCATTTTTGCAGATCCCTGAGTTCGGCTTCCTTTCCTTCAGGGATGATCATGGCCAGTTTTTGGCCTTTTGCTGCCCGGCTGCCTTCTGTTGCCAGGGGTTTTAACAGACCGTCCGTCGGTGCGTTGAATAGCTGCTCATCGCGGGAGATCAGGCCGGACAAGGTGATGTTATGTGCCAGTGTCCCGTTCTGGATAAAGAGGAAGCGCGGTCGAGGTTTGGCCTGCCGCATGACCAGAATGATAGCAAATACGGTCACGACCATGATCAGCAAAACCAGGATTGTCAGTGAGAAAGCCCTGTTCCTGGCTTTGCGCCGCTCGATCTGGGCCAGGCGTTCTTCAGAGCGCAGCTTGCGTGGAGAGGTGTCAGCATCCGGGTGATTTCCCTGCTGTGCCCCGGCCTGATACCGCTGCTGTTCTTGGCGGAACGAGTGCTGTTCTTGTCGGAACGGCTGCTGTCTGACCGGCTTGCTGATTTCTGCCGGTTTACTGGCCTGTTTGCCTGCCTGCTTACGTTTCATGGCTTGACCACACCCATCTTCTCAACGGCCAGCATACAGGCCAGACGCACATTCTCAAAGCATAGGCCGCCTTGCAGATAAGCCGGGAACGGTGTACGTAACGGGCCATCTGCAGTCAATTCAATTGATGCGCCCTGGACAAAGGCTCCGGCAGCCATGATCACCTGATCAGCATAGCCAGGCATGGACCAGGGTTCAGGCAGGACAAAACTGTCAACCGGTGAAGCCGCCTGGATAGCCTGGCAAAAAGCGATGAGCCGTTCAGCCGTACCCAGTTCTACAGTCTGGACGATATCGCCGCGCAGATCCATCGGATCGGGAAAAGTCTTAAATCCGGCAAGACCGAGGAATGAAGCGGCGAATACCGCTCCTTTCAGGCTTTCTGCAACCACATGCGGCGCCAGATAGAAGCCCTGGGCAATCAGGCGCGAAAATCCAAGTGTCGGTCCGACATGGCTGCCGAGACCTGGTGCGTTGAGGCGGCCGGCCGCCAGCTCAACCAGATCAGAACGCCCGGCCACATAACCGCCGGACGGGCAAAGGCCGCCGCCTGGATTTTTTATCAATGATCCGGCGCACAAGTCTGCACCCAGCATGCAGGGTTCTGCTGTTTCGACGAATTCGCCATAGCAGTTATCAACCAGAATGACTGCCTGGCAGCCGGACGCGCGCACAGCCTGGCAGATGCGGCTGATGTCATCAGCCAGTAAAGAGCGGCGCATGGTATAACCGCGCGATTTCTGGATCAGGACGACGCGTGTTTTGGTCGTCAATGCCTTCTGAATAGCCGGCAAGTCCGGGAATCCGCTCTGCAGCAGATCCACTTCCTGATAGAGGACACCGCAATCGAGTAATGAACCAATGTCTGTGGCGGGTTTCTCTGCCTCGCAGCCAATCATGGACTGCAGCGTGTCGTATGGCTTGCCGGTTACGGAGAGCAATTCATCACCGGGGCGCAACAGGGCATAGAGACAAAGCGCCAGCGCCTGGGTTCCAGAACTGATCTGGATCCTGACCAGGGCTGCCTGGGCGCCGAAAGCGACCGCATAGGCTGATTCGATCTGCTCACGGCCAAGATCGCCATAGCCATAACCTGTGCTGCCGCCAAAATGGGCCTCAGATAAACGGGCTTCACGGAAGGCTGCCAGAACGCGCAGCTGGTTGGTCTCACGATGATGCTCTATCCGGGAAAATGCCGGACGGATCGAATCCATTGCCTCTTCCGAGAGCCGGCAGACCGCGGGTGAGATGCCAAA
>JAWSUP010000247.1:0-6635 GCA_033549405.1 Bacillota bacterium
GATCGGGGTGGATATGACACCGGAAATGATCATGCTGGCACGACAGAACGCTCAAAAAGCCAACCTTACAAATATATCCTTTCGCCTGGGCGAAATTGAGCACCTCCCGGTTGCTGATACTTCAGTCGATGTGATCATCTCCAATTGCGTCATCAACCTGGCACAAGAAAAAGAACAGGTTTTCCGCGACGCCTGGCGGGTTCTGAAAGATGGCGGCCGCCTGTCGATATCTGACATCGTAGCTACTGCAGAGCTTCCAGAGCGGATCAAGAATGACTTGTCTCTTTTGTCCGGCTGTATCGCCGGCGCAGAGCATGTAGAAAAAATTCGCCAGATGTTGCTAAGTACCGGGTTCTCGAACATCCGCATGGCACCAAAGGATAACAGTAAGGAAATACTCAGTTCATGGGTTCCAGGCAGCAAGGCTGAGGACTATGTCGCATCTTACATAATCGAAGCGATAAAGCAAATTGCAGAGAAATCGAAGTAATCCAGGAAATCGAAAGACGCATCATTGAACTTAGAGATGAGATCACTACCGAATCTTTGACAAACTGCAACGAAAAACCTCAGAAATTGCTGTTTCCGGCAAATCCGAGGTTTTTCTGTCGGCGATTTTGAGTAATTGGCAGATTACTTTTCGAAATTCCGAGCAACCTGTTTCCAGTCGACAATGTTCCAGAATGCGGCAATATAATCGGGTCGCCTGTTCTGGTATTTCAGGTAGTAGGCGTGCTCCCAGACGTCGAGGCCAAGTAATGGCAGTTTACCATCCATCAGCGGCGAATCCTGATTCGGCGTTGACAAGACTTGCAACTTTTCGTCGTTATCTTTGACCAGCCAAGCCCAGCCGCTGCCAAAACGCGTAGCTGCCGCATCAGCAAAACGTTCCATAAATGCGGTAAAACTGCCAAAATCCCGATCTATGGAAGCCGCCAGCTTACCATCAGGCTTTCCGCCCTTATCAGGACCGATAACAGTCCAGAACAAGCTGTGGTTGGCATGGCCGCCACCATTGTTACGCACAGCTGTTCTGATATCATCTGGAACAGCATCTAGATTAGAAATTAACTGCTCGATTGATTTGGCTGCCAGTTCAGGATGCCCTTCCAAAGCTTTGTTGACTTTATCAACGTATCCCTGATGATGTTTGCTGAAATGGATTTCCATGGTTCGGGCATCAATATATGGTTCCAGTGCGTCATATGGGTAATTAAGCCCAGGTAATTTGTAAAACATATGAAACCTCCTATATCATTGCCAGATGCGTCAGTGTGGTGCATGAAGCATCAGATAGCGCTTGAGGCGGTAAAATAAGCATATTCAAAGTATAATGCAGCAGATCTGGATAAGCTGTATTATATGTTACCCAAAGCTAACAAATTGCCGCACTACTTAAAAACACAACTTACCACCCAGTGTAGGTGTGAGATGCACCGAAAAGCTTGTGGGAAAGTTGTGTAAAAATCATTTATCGCGTAAAAGATTAGACGGCGCTATGCATCCTCCGGATCCGGTTGTATTTGTACCGTCACATGGCGGATGTAGACACAAAGGCCAAGAAGCAAAATCCCTTTGATGATGACAAGGAACTGTGACCCATAGAACGGCAATCCCAGTAATATCCATGGCGCATGTGGTTCTGTTAAAGACAGGAACCAAGCGCCAAACGCAGATCCAATCAGGACACTGATATTGGCGGAGAAATTCCAGAACGTGATATAGATATCGGTGTTACCTTTCGGCAGATTGACATAAAACAGGTTGGCGAATACAAGGGTGGTACCGACAGATACAAATCCCTGAATGATACTGACAACGATATAGACCCACTTGGATTGACTGGTGGCAAAGGCGATGGGAAACTCTAAAAGAGCCGTCATGAACACGGTCAGCAGCAGCAGGGTCGACCAGGAATGGAGACTGATAGCCCGCCGCCAGTAGCGCAGCAGGAACGCACTGCAGATTGCATTGACGATAGAGCCGATATAGATGTATGTGTAACCAACCTGCACTGTATTCAATACATAATAGACCCAGGTGCTTGCATTGATATTGGCAAAGCAGCTCCACAACATGACGATCAAAGCCGTCAGAAGAAATTTGCGCGACCGGATCGGAATACGGATGATATCCAGTACTGACACCTTGCTGGCGATATTGGCGTACGGAAACTCTTTGGGGATCAAAAAAAGAAGTGACGCGCTCAGGACCAGCAGACCGGCTGCCACATAGCGCGCATTCGTGATGATTACCGCCTGCTGAGGCGAGCCAGCCAATGAATCCGCAATGAGCGAAGCCGTTATGGCAACGCCTGTCCCAACCAGGGCGCTGATCAGATGTGAATAGGAAAAGAAGATATTGCGGTCATCACCTTTGGGCAGGAAGTTTATATGCCAGGCGGCTGACCCGGAACCAAACAAAGCGTTTGATGTATTGCCCAAAAACAGAAAAATGCCAAACCAGACAGTTCTCTGCGCATAATCGGTCACAAAAACAGGCATGACGGTTGTAGCCACGACGACAGTCGCGTAATAAAATACGACGTTTGCAATCAGAATGGCGCGCCTTTTTTTGATCTTGCTCATTATGACCGGTGACAACAGGCTGAACGCCCAGGCAATGTAAGGAATGAAAGCAATTATGCCGACACGAACGATATCGATGCCGTTAATGGTCAAAAAGCCGGTGTAAAAAACACCTGTTATGAATACATTGGCAATACTTGAAATAAGCGTATTCAGCAATAAAAAGCATCTGCCTTTAGACAGATCATCCCGGAAATTGAAAACCCGGAAAAAGTCCGAGTATTTGATTCTGTCAATAATAGCAACCACTGATAGCACCACACACTTACCATATGAATAACGCTTGAAAACAAACAATGAGTGGTATTTGGGAAATAATTGGCTTTATAAAGACCAACTCATTTCTAAACAACCCATATCAGTTTGCCATCTGCTTATCAGATAGTCAACACATTCTTAATGAGACTGCAAATGTATGCTAAAATGGTTGCACTGGCAAGCAGCTAAAGATGAGGAGATAGCGATGAAAATTCCTGAAAATAATCCAACTCAACATTCCGGCAAAGATCAGAAACAGATCGATAAGTGCCTGATCACGTTCAACGTGTTCGAAGCCTATGACCGGCGTTTCTGCCAGGCCATGCTGGAAATGCCGCTTCTCAAACCCTGGATCGATAGCGATCGGGCTGTCATTATCCAGAAGGTCAGGCAGTGTTTGCGCATTGAAGACCGGCTAATCCCGAAAATTATGGCTGAACCCGCAAGGACCATCCGGAAAGACGGCTACTCAGTCAATCTGTTACAGGCAACCTCCTGGCCCGGCGTCAAATGTGCCGCCAACTTATATTGCCCTGACCGCCCGACCGGGCGCTTTCCGCTTGTCTTGCTCTGCTGTGGTCACGGAGCTGACGGCAAATTGAACCCTGGTTACCAGGCAATGGCCATTCGGCTGGCCCGACAAGGCGCTATGGTCCTGGTTCCTGACAATATCGGCCAGGGTGAGCGCATCCCGATGGGCCACAAAGAACCTGTAATCCCATTCGCCTGCGGCCTGTCCATCCAAGGCCTCATCGTCATGGAGACGATGGCCTGGCTTCGCTGGGCCATGGCCGACCGGCGTGTCGATGCGGATCGCCTGGGTGCAATCGGCAACTCGGGTGGCGGGACACTCACGCTGTTTCTGGCCGCTTTGTGTCCGGAACTGGCCGTCCTGTCTTCATCAGGCTATCCGTCATCTTTCGCATATATAGCCCGCAAGGAAAAGAAGCACTGCCACTGTAACCTGCTGCCCGGGATTGTCGGTCAGATCGAAATGTGGCAGATACTTGGCCTGTTTGCCCCTAAACCGCTCTTTATTTTCCAGGGTAGCAACGACCACCTGTTTCCGGAAGATTTATTCTTCAAGATCACGAGGCAGTTGAAAACAGTCTATGCCAGCTTTAACGCTGATCAGCAATTGCGATGGGCCAGCATAGAGGGGCCGCATTCCTGGTTTGTCGAGAAAAGACACCAACTGGCCAATTTCCTTGCAGAGACTCTCCAGCTCGATCCGCCCGAGTTACTCCGGGACGACCTGACCGATTGCCTGGCTACGTCTGCGACTTGCTATCCCCAGTGGCCGGAAAATGCGTTGAACCTGGATGACCTGGCCGTACAGCTGACCGGAATAAAGCCGAATAAAGATATTACCCTGTGGGATGTGTTCCCGCCGGATGTCACCTTGCCGGCAGATCAATTCACAGGACTTCGTGGTGATTATCGTCAGATTTTTGCCCAGTACGAGGCGTTCCTGCCTGCCAGAACCTGACCATTCCTTATAGCCCCATTGTCAACGAGATTTCCGCCGGTATCCCGTCGGCGTAGCTTGGTGTGCTTTGCGAAAAACCTTGCAGAAATATGTGTAATCATTATAGCCCGTCATGATCGCTATCTGAGCGATGCTGCAGTCCGTCTCGACCAGCAGAGACCGGGCCATCTCCATCCGTCTCATCGTGATGTAAGCAGCAATACCCATACCCAGTGACTGGCGCGACAATTCATACAGTCGTGTCCTGCCGATGTGCAATAACTGGCACAGCTGATGGGACGTGATCGGTTCTGTGATATGGTCTGCAATGTATAGATCAATTTTTTCGATCAGCCGTTCATGTTTGACCGATATCAGCTCATGCAAGAGTACATAAGAGGTGATCGCCTCGAGAATCTTGGCTGCAGCCAGGATTTCATTCATGCTGCGATACCGGACTTTACGGATGGCGGCCGTCAGAACAGGTCGGCTGTATCCGGTTGTCTTATTGGCATACTGGTCACAGACCAGGCGGATCAGGGCATGTCTGTCTTTTCTGTCGGTCAGCTGACCAAACATGATATACCCGATGATCAAGCCCTGATCCAGAATCGGAGCTGTTGCTTCGATCAATCCTGCGTGGCAGTGGTATACAACCAGCCGACCGGTTTTTTTACAGGTTTCAAAAGATGCCATGTCGCTTTGACGGCAAGTTTGCCGCAACTGGCAGTCAGCTTTCATCAGGCTGCAGAAAGCACTATGGTGTTCTGGATACGCCAAAAGCTCCCTGCAGGCGTCATCAAAGATAACAATCCTGATTCCTGTCAGGATGTGAAAGTCACACAACAATTCTTTAACCCGATCCATGTTCAGTTGCAACAGCATTTCCTACCTCCAGACTTTTGGCAGCAGGTGTCTCCGGTTTCGATTATAGCAAAGACCAGGACCCGGAGACGATTATTGAAAAATATCCGGACGAAAATACATAGATGGAAACGCTTTTACCTTGTCTGACCGATAGCTGTGCCGTATGATTGAGGTGCATGTTTCTGGATAATGGTTCAAGAAAAGAGGAAGTACTATGGAAAAGATGACATTTGCCTTGTTCTTCGGCAATCGGGGCTTTTTCCCGGAATCACTCATTGCCCAAGCCCGCAGCCAGATCAAAACCGCTGTTGAGAAACAGGGTTTTAGCACATTGCTGCTTGACGAATCCAGCACCCGCTATGGCGCTGTCGAGACAGCCGACGAAGGTCGCTGCTATGCGGCCTTTCTGAAGGAGAACCGCGACCGCTATGACGGTGTCATCCTGTCACTGCCCAACTTTGGCGACGAAAACGGTGCGATTGCTGCCCTGCAGGATTGCCAGGTCCCTATCCTCATCCAGGCTTATCCGGATGAAATCGGCAAAATGGATTTTGAACACCGCCGCGACGCATTTTGCGGCAAATTCTCTGTCATGGATGTCTTTTACCAATATCAGCTGCCCTTTACGGTCTTTGAAGGGCAGACCGTCCATCCTGAAACACCGTCATTCGCCAGCCAACTGGTTGATTTTGCGGCTGTCTGCCGCATTGTCAAGAAAATGAAACGGTTTACAGTCGGTGCAATCGGCGCCCGGACGACAGCCTTCAAAACGGTTCGCTTTGACGAATTGACACTGCAGCGCTATGGTATTACGACCGAAACGCTGGATCTGTCAGAACTGTTTTCCCGGATTCGCTCGATCGATGAAAAATCCGACCCCTTCACAACAAAGCGGTTGGACCTGCTTGATTACACCCGCTGGACCGGCGTTCCGGCAGAGAAAATTGACATGATTGCCAAAGCCGGCGTGGCCATAGATGACATGGTACGCGATTACCGGCTTGATTGTCTGTCGCTGCGCTGCTGGGACGAGATTGAAAAAGAATTGCGTATCGCACCGTGTGTTTTGCTCAGCGAACTCAATGACCGCGGTCTTGTCGCCGCCTGTGAACTGGATGTCTGCAACGCGGTCGCCATGTATGGTCTGGCGGCTGCCTCACAGCAACCGGCCACCTGCCTCGACTGGAACAACAACTATGGCGATGACCCGGACCGTTGCATCTTGTTCCATTGCGGCCCGGTTCCCCAGAAGCTGATGACCGAAAAAGGGCTGGTCATCGAACATAAGATGTTTGCCAAGGGATATGGCGCCGGTTGCGGATGGGGCTGCAATGTCGGCCGGATCGCGCCGTCGCCGATCACACTGGCCAGTTCCAAGACGGACCAGGGGAAACTGGTCTTTTACCTGGATGAAGGCCGCTTCACGGACGACCCGATCGAAGATGCGTTTTTTG
>JAWSUP010000248.1:0-6599 GCA_033549405.1 Bacillota bacterium
ACGTCGACAAATGTGGCCTACAAGCTTATATTGACGGCTACCTGCCGATTACAGGTTCATAAAATCAATAGCGCGAAAACAGGCGCCTGACGTTGTTCTGGCGAACGCCCGTTCTGGCTGCTGTTCTGATCAAGTGTAAACTTGCATGAAAAACAAATAATATATAAATCAGTAGTTCTGTAAACACAGACTGCAAGAGCACTACCATCCTTCCCTGTCGCCACCGCGACACTTCGCACATCATAATACCACAGGCACTTCGACCCCGGCAATATTTATTGACAAAAGAACAAGCGGATGCGTATAATGGCTATTGCCTGAGCCCCCGAACCGATCCATGATAGGCCTGCGGCCATGGCGGAACTGGCAGACGCGCACGTTTGAGGGGCGTGTGGGCAACCGTATGGGTTCAAGTCCCATTGGCCGCACCAAAGAAAATCCCTGAGGCTGTAGGGCTTCAGGGTTTTTTATTCCCTTTGACCACACTGTTGGTCTCACTGTTAGTCTCATTGTTGAATACGCATAGAAATACATGTAGCAAAGCGAATGTTGATGGTTTACATAATTAATGTTGCAACGTCAGTTCCCGAACATGCAACCACAAACAAGGTGGTTGTTCAAATTCAAGAGTAAACTAGTCATAAAAGATGAAGATGCTTACTTGCGCCTGTTTGATAAATTGGTGCTTATTCAGTATATTGATATATAATAAAACACAACAGCAATTATATGTGGAGGTCAAAGAACAGAAGCATAACCAGTTGTTTTTATGAAAGACACGGCTATTGCCAGATGGGGTCTTCATGAATAAGTGGATAAAACCATGTAATAAGATGTTTATTATATGTAGCACACTGGCTGTTGCCAATTCTCTTTTTATGATCATATATGCCGCCGTCCTTCAAAGGATTATAGATGGATTAAATACTGGACGCATATTGGGAGAGATTATGGCGCTGACCACCATAATCGTTACGCATGTTCTAGTATTTTTTCTGTATAAGTGGTCCGGAAACCGCCTTAATGCTAATCTGTATGCTAACAATCGCAAGAAACTTGTTTATAAGCTCCATCAAATACCACTTGAATCATTGGATAAATTGGGCATTGGACATATGCTTTCCCTTTATAATGACGATTTGCGTAAGGTGTCTGATTTTATTGGGAAACAGTTACCGCTAATTTTTGCAGATATCGGTTTTCTGATATCTGCCTATATCTATTTTATCTTGAGCAGCTGGGTAACAGCGTTGGTGGTACTTGTAGTGTCCATAGGGCTTCTTCCATTTTTCAAGATTGTCTCAAGACAGATAAAGACGCATGGACAGAAACGGCAGATCGCACTTGATCAGACCATGAATATGGAGGAAAATATCGTCCGAGGGATGTTGGATATACAAATTAACAACGCCGGGAGTTGGTTCGGGAACCGATTTGGTCAAGTCGCGAAAGAATACGCAGATGCGGATTTTTCATTTATTAAAGCGCAGGCCAAGAACAGGTTTCTGCTGGGGCTTCAGTATAATGTGGGCTTGTTGGTCGTATTACTTATGTGCGGTGTCTCTCTTTCTCAAGGCAGGTTGTCACTGGGCAGCGTTATTGCAGTTTATGCACTGTATGCGCGGTTCTCATCTGGGATAAGAAAAATATCGAACTATATCGCTGCTTATGTCGCTTTAAAAAACAATTTAGAGCGCCTTGAACAATTTGATCAAATTGATAATGAAAAGCGCCTGACAGCAGAACCGGATGAACTGTTACCCTTGACTGTATATAATTTGTCATATAGATATAATAACGATCAACAAGCGTTGGATGCCGTTGATCTTGAGCTCAGGGAGGGTGACCGAATTGCCATCGTAGGGGGAAGCGGTTGCGGTAAATCGACGCTTGCAAAACTCTTATGCGGTTATTCTCAACGATATGATGGTTCCATATCCTTTAACAGTGCTCAGTGCCGGGATCTTGATCCAGTTAAATTGCGCAGGAGAATACTCTATGTTTCAAATGATTTATACCTGATCTCGGAAGTTATAACAACAATGATTCGGCAGGCCGATGCGAAATCACTTGCCGTATGGGTCGAGTTACTGGAGCTAAGTCATATCGTTTATCCATATATCAGGAGTCAAGCTTCAATTCAAGACAACGCAGCAAATATCTCTGGCGGAGAGCGTCAGAGGCTCATCCTGTTACTATCGCTGCTGTGCGACGCGGACGTTTATATATTCGATGAAATGCTTTCATCTATTCAGCGAGCACTCGCTAATAAAGTATATGCGGAAGTCAATCGGATGAAAAAGGCAGCCATCATATGGATCACGCACCAGATGGATCTCTTGCCGATGAGCACTCAAGTTATCTATATGGCATCGGGCAAGACTGTCCTGCGCGGAACGCACGATCAACTGCTTGTAAAAAGCGACCAATATCGCAGATTTGTCTTCACAGTTGGAAAGGAGGAAGATCCTGCATGATAGCGCAACTTAAGCGTCTTACCGGCTTTGGCAATCCAATGAAGTTATTACCGACGCTTTGCATATACAGTGTACTGGTCGTTGGCGCGCAATTAATATTGTTCTTTGCTTTTCAGATCTTAGGAACGTATACAGAGGCATTCGATTTTAACAGATACGTCATGTTGCTTGGTATGTTGATTTTTATAGGTACGCTAAACTATTCATTGGGTTATCTCATGGATATCGTTCAGGCTTCATCCATCATACGGTGGAAGCTTTCATGCAAGAAAAAACTTATTGATACATTACTGTCTTCTGTCTACCATGAGTACGAACAGCAAAATAACGGTCATTGGCTTAATCTTGTGACAAATGATACGGATGGCTATTTTGATCAGCTAAAGGAGTTGGCAGGTTGTATTGTCATGCTTCCTGCAGGCATTATCATGCTTGTGCTGTCGATGCGTATCAACTCTCCTCTAACGCTTGTGACATTAAGTATGGGGGCGCTTCAGTTTTTTATCCGGGAATGGTTCAACAGGAATCTGGCCAATGTGTTGAGAAACTGGAAGGACGAACAGGCTCGAAATACGCAGAGTATCCTGGGTGTCTTTCGCGCAACTGCGTCGTCTCGCTGGCAAAACACACAATCGATTTTGTTAGATTCATTCCAAAAAGCAAATAGCGACTTGCGAAATAGTGAACTGCGGCGCGATGACATGCAGGGAGCGATTCTGGTATTGAATCAAGTCATGATCTATCTGAGCGATCTGATCTTTTTTCTGGTCGCAGTCGTACAGATAGCGCAGGGGAATATTATGATGGGAGGCGTTTTATCCATTTATGCAGTGCGTCAAACCTTCAGCACGCCTTTTGAATTCATTCTTCCGTTAAGGACTAGTCTGATGCAGTTGCGGGTATTAGGCCAGAGGCTCGAGGAAGGATTAGATGTGCAAACGTATGACGATGATCCGAACAACTTGATTAACCTCTCGAAACAGCCAGAGCTTGAGTTTAAGCATGTTTCATTCCAATATCATGAAGGATCCAGTATTATCGCCGCACTGACAAATAAGCTCCCTTTTGGGAAGCATGTTCATATACGCGGGAAGAGCGGAGCGGGAAAGACCACGCTGTTTCAGTTGCTAACACGACTTTATGAACCAACTTCTGGCAAAATTATTATTTCTGGGATCGATTATAAATATATTAACCACACGCAGATCCGTGAAATGGTTGCCTATGTCCCTCAGGATTTTACGATATTTACGGACACAATAAAAAATAACATAAGCCTTGGCAAGCCGAACGCAACGATGCAAGAGATCATGAACGCGGCAAAAAAGGCTCATATCCATGAATTCGTACTAAGCCTTCCGGAAGGTTATCAAACCATTCTTCAGGATTTCGGACACAATCTGTCAGCCGGGCAACGCCAGCGTGTTGCGGTCGCACGAGCTTTACTCCGAGATGCACCGATTCTATTATTGGACGAGATATCGGCCATGGTGGATCCGCAAATTAGAATGGAGATATATGTAACCATTTGTAATGAATATAAGAGAAGAACGTTATTATTGATATCTCACCAATATGATAAGCTGCCATATAGCGATATGGCAGTTGATTTATGAGTGATGAAAATATCAGCTGGGTAACTGTCACGCAATCAAGAAACTAATGGAAATTTGGGGAAAAGGCAGCTTGCATTATATAACCTATACGTTATATAATGCTGTTAAATTGTATGCCATTCGCCACCCTCGCAGCCAAATCAACGAACGTTACATTTATGTCTATGTAGATGGAGAAAGCATTATCCTGCTAACCGCATTTAAGGAAAAGAATACTCGCTATATCGTTCGGCAATAGCGCGTGCGAAACGAATATTAGTTGAATTGGAGGGCTGAAAATGAGCATAAAAGAAAAGATAGCTCAGGCAAAAGAAAGCAATTGGCTTACGGATTCACTCACAATTGAAGAAAGGATTGCGGCCGAGTCAATTGCTCAGATCGCTGCAACTATTCAGCGGCAACGTAAAACTCTTGGCTATTCACAGCAGGAGCTGGCAACAAAGCTAGGGGTGTCACAAACGATGATTTCCAGATGGGAAAACGGTGAGGAAAACTTCACTGTCCACACGCTTGCAAAAATATCAGCAGCAATTGGTATGAAACTACACAACCCGCTGGAAAAACGCGCGGTGTAAACTGTATGGACAGACGCCGACATTCAAAATGATACGAAACATCAATATGAATTGTGAATATTATATTAACGATAGCAGTATTTTATGGCAATTTCTCATGGGCATGCTAAAATATGTACAACAGATCTACCCACGCCTCTGCTTAACAGTATGCGCAACCAGGGGGGCCTTTTTGTTAACGGGGCCTTCATCAGTAACCAGATGCTTCATCAGAGCTTTCTCCCACCAAATATAGCCATTTCGAATATTTTAAAATAACAATCAACATCAATAAATCCAATTTCTCTCAACCAATTGCATTGATCTTCAACAAAAGCCAAGATATTGCTCTCCGTATCTATTCGGTTGTAAAAACCTCTTGAAATATCAACTCTATTTTTTGATGATCCTTTTTGCCGCTGAAGCGGCTCAAGCATCCGGTGGAAATTCATCTGCGTTAAAGTAGCGAATCATTTGTACAAGGTATATCCCATTGATTCCTGTCTCATCTCTGTCCAATCGTCGTCTGTTGAATTCCCAAAAACCATTACGCGTGTAAAATTTCTTTAATTGCGGAATGTCCTCACATTCCAGATAAACAAACTTACCTCCACCGATAATGTATTGAGCTGTTCTTACTGACCGGAGTGCCATCGCTAACAACTCATCGCCAGTAATCAGTTTATCATATCCATTAAGATAGTTCTTTCCTAATTGGCCAATTAACGGAGCTGTTAATGTATATTCATCGAGCGCTTCGTCATATTTACCACAATTATTGAACCTGGTAGCCATTCTTCTATTGGGCATTGCATTTCTCTTTATCTTTATCCACTTTGTTGACAGTGTGTAATAACCGCATAAAACCAACTCAGTCGCATAAGAAGTATATACCAGATGAGTTTGTGATAACCCAGTGCAAGCAAAATAATAAGCTTTTGTCTTCAAGAATTCTTCCACATCTCTGTTACATGGGCATGAATAAGAAGAAAGGTCAGATTTTATCCGACCTTCCGCTTGTTTACTTATGATATGAACTAAATTAATGATATGATAACCCATTACTTGGGCTTTTTGAAGAGCTGGTCAATTTGATCGGGCTGAACAAAATTGACAGTCTTACTTATTTTTACAGGTTCTGTCATCCTGGTTTGTGCCTTATCCAATGCCCTTATAAATCTGGATGCACTTTTTTTATCTCTAAATACAATATTTTTTATGATGCTCTTCGTGGCCATATCGCACCCTGCTCTCTTTAATAATGAACCAGACAATCATCACGGCAATAAACGCGAACCGGTTGCCGTGACAATTTCTGTCCTTCTATATTACATCCACGCAGTGGTGATGTCAACCGAATATTTTTATAGCTTAATAGCTATCGCTATCATTAATGGAGGAGCAAATTGTTGTCGAAGTTGTTGTAGGGGATGTTAAATAATAATTTGCTCATTAGATTCCCCGTGACATTGACCAGTGGCATGCCACAAATTCTTAACGACCCCTTACTTTACCTTCACCAGTTCGTAATTCTGGCTGCCCAGGCCGACCTCTTCCAGTTTCTCGAGCTGGATGAATGGATCCTTGCCATGCAGTTGCTGGAACAGGTGGCCTTCGCCGCTCAAGGTCATGCCCTGAGGGATGCCGACCGGGATCAGGTCTTCCATCCGGATGGCGTCAAGGCAGGCCCTTTCGAGCGCCACGATATCGTCACCGGCCATGATGCCGATGTCCGGGACCAGCGACGGCGTCGTCATGCCCCAGCAGTCGCACAGAGCGGTGATCGCCGTCAGGACGTTGATGTGATAGACGTTTCCTGGCTGGAACGTATCGACAACCGCTTTCGTGCAGATGGCCATGCCCATCTGAAAATCAGTATAATTATGCGAGTCGAGCGTGATCGCACCGGTGGGGCACACCTTCACGCAGTGCTGGCAGAGTGTACAGTGATG
>JAWSUP010000249.1:0-6598 GCA_033549405.1 Bacillota bacterium
CATGGGTCACACAAGCCAGTGGTTCGATCATGGCCCCGGACAGGTCATCGATCGACTCGGGTAACCGGTGAATCCTGGCGGCCGGTACAACCGTATGGGAGGCAAACACGCCGTTATACCAGTATCCCAGGGTGTGCCGTTCGGGACAGAGATTGTAAAACCCGGTGATGCATTGGCTGCAGCGTCCACAGAAAGTGTATGCGGTTTCGCTGACGACCCGGTCCCCCGGATTCAGATCCACGACGCCCTCACCCACTGCGCTGACGACCCCGGAAAACTCATGGCCGATGACAACGGGTGGCCGGATCGGGATCGCAATATCACTGTGGTAGATATGCAGGTCCGAACCGCAAATGCCGGCTGCCTTCACTTCGATCTGCACTTCGTCAGCGCCGGGAACCGGTATCGGCAAATCTCTGATTTCCAGATTTCCCGGCCCGAGATCGTATTTGACAAGACCTTTCATGCTGTCCGCCTTTCTGATTTCGTATTTCTCGAAAACAGGCATTGCCTTAAGTGTTAACTCATCGATTCTGACTGGCTTATACGCAATATTGACACCGCAATTCATGATTTATAACTAATTATACCAGCTTCTATTCAATTCTACCCCGTTACAGGACGACCAGGATACTCCTGAACTGCTCGATTATGCCTTGTCCTGCCGACCTGTCCGGCGGAACCGGGACTATTTCATCATCGCATAAATCATACACTTCCAGGATGGCATACAGGGCCCGGTAATCACCGGCGATCAGCTGTCGACGGACCTGCATGAGCAGTCTCAGCAGCCTGTCTTTGACAGAAAACTTCACGGTCCGGATATCCTTATAATTTTCTTCTGACTCATCATATGAATCCATAACGGAAGTATAATCAATCCAGCAATCGACGGCTATGATCGCACGATTGCCTCTTCGCATGATCGACACCCCGGCGCCATTACCATCAGAACACGCATATGCCTGCATTTTTTCTATATGTTCTTCAGTCGTGTTAAATGCAACTGCCAGCGTCCACCAGTCATATTCTTCCCTGTACATGACATCATAGTAATCTGCCATCAGATGTAACCAGCCGTCGGGGATGTCGCCATCTTCACCTGGGAAAACAAATCGCACCCGCCTTGCTGAAGGCGCTGCGCTGACTGGCAGTGTCGCGACATCCTCCCTCTCCCTTTCGCCAAGCGGTTTGTCAACAGCCAGAAATTGATAAGATGTCGAGCTGTGATCTGAGGCAAAACCGCTCCTAAAGCTCAAAATCTGCATCGTTTTCTCCTTTCCAGCACAAGGGGTTTGTCCCGAACCGGATCCAGTCCGGATAGGCCCGATCGTGTGCTTCTTCAAGCCACTCTTCGATTTGCTCTCGACTGGCATAAGGATAACCGCCAGATGTGAAGCCGATCATTTCTTTTATCTCGTCAATGATATCATAATCATCATTGACTGGCACTGCACCTTTGCGATACTGCGGTGTTGGACATCCCGGGTCTGACCCATATGCATCCGGCGCAAACACCCTGCAACCGCCGCAAAAGCGCTTAGCCTTGCACTTTCCGCAAGGACCTCTCCTGAACCCTTTGTCCTCCCGAAAATCTCTGTATCGCTTCATAAGCTGGCTGTTCCAGATCACGGTAAAATCATCCTGAAGCAGATTCCCGACTTTGAGGTCAGGTCCGGTCAGCTGTGAGCAGGGAAAAACAGAGCCATCCGGCGCCACAGACAGGATCCGGTCAGCAGCTGTACAGCCTTTGATTCCGGATTCATGCGCAAGCTGCGGATTCAGCCTTCGCTCCAGAAATGCAAGCGCGCAATCGATGCGTATGTGCAATCCGGAATTCTTACGCATGACATCTGCCAAGTCATATTCGAGCCGACTCAGATCATGTTGATCAGGCTTTTCTTCCAGCCAGCGCGCTACCTGAACCGGCGGTTTATACCTGAGCAGTGTAAAGCGGCGGAACCCGACCTCTGTCAGGATTCGAATCGACTGGTCAAGTTTTCTGATTCCAGAGCGGGACATTACCAAGTTAGCGCCGCAGACAACACCAAGCCGGCCCAACTGCATCACCAGCGTTTTCAATTGTTCGACGGCTGTGTTGCCAAACGAACAGGTATCCGTTTTTATACCGATTTGCAGCGATTTTATGCTATAGCCCAATTCGTCAAGTTGTTGGGCGTCAATTTCATAGCAGCCAGTCGTTATGTGGACGATCAATCCCTTCTCTGCTGCATATGCGGCAATCAGGCCAAGATCACTGCGCAATAAAGGTTCTCCTCCACCAATGGCCAGTTGAAACACACCTGCTGCCGCAATCTTGTCTATAATCGCCAACGCTTCCCGGGTATTCAACTCACTCTGGAACAGTCCCTTATGTCGCTCCATATAACAGTCGGGACAAGATGCGCCGCATTGATGCGTGACCGCCCAATGAACGGTCTCCGGAGCGCTGATCTGCGGCCAGTCAGGCCACTTGACCTTGATCCGGCATTGTTCTTGCAGCCGCTGTTGAGATGCTTCAGACAGAACACCCCGCGGTAATATCTCTAAAATCCCCGCGACAATGAAACGCGTCAGGATGCGCACGATGCCTTTCTGGCCTAGTCGCATGCCCTGGTACAATATTTCTGTTTCCAGCAGCGCGTTTACATTAACGACAGAAACAGCTGCGATGATGGAAAAAAGCGTATAAGCTTCCCGGTCCACCTCGAAAATATCTCCCGTATCCCGGTTAAAGATCAGACCGCCGAAGTGTTCCTTTCTGACGACGGCTTGCCTGGATAATCTGATCGTCTTTGCACTTAAATCCTGTATCAGCATTTGATAACTCCCTGGCCAGGCTTTTGCGTTTACGTCACTTGATTCACACATAATGATCTGACTTTATGCCCAATATTTTCTACTAACTCTTTTCTGTCAAGAGTAATATCCTATCATGTTGCGCGAAAGCTATCATGTGCACCAATTCGGAATCCTCAGCGCGGTACCTTTGGGAAAGCCACAAGTCCAAACTACTGATCCTTGACCCAGTACTCGCTGCCATCTTTTTTCCGGTCCATAAAACCATATTCTATCAGATATCTTCTGACTGTGACATAATCATCAATGACTTCTTGGATGATTTGATTCACTTCCTTTTCTGAATATATTCTGCCGGACTCGAATTTTTCCATTACATACTGAAAAATGACGATTTTCTTTTTTTCCTTGCTCGGCAATGCTTTCACTTTTCCGTCTTTGATGTAGATCAGTCGTATTTTATCTCTTTCTGCCTGCGTCATCATATACCTGTCATCAACCATGGTCGCCTCCCTGTGGAACATAACCAATTCATCACTGCTTTTCAGCGGCACCTCCCTGCTTTCGAGCAGCTGCATCATGGCCAGAAACACCTTCGCCTGTTTTTCCTTTTCACGCATCTTGAATCGATGATTTCGGATGGTTGACGGGCTGCCACCGCCCAGTTTTTTTGCAATTTCCTTATCACTCAGCCCCTGGAATAAATATGTGAATATCTCCTTCTGGGTTTCAGATATGCCGGTGTATCTTTTGTTCAAGTGAAGCAGAAATTCAAACACAGAGCCATGGGCATCAGCAATATGTGTTTTAACAGCTCTTTTCGCATCCATCAGTTGGGTGTCCTGCGGGTATATCATTCCTTCTGTAAACCTTTTCCCGCACACCAGGCAGACATAGGATTCCTCACTGTCAACGTATCGATATCCATTCGTGATATTCTCAATCGAAGCGCTCCAGAAAAGTTCAGCTACACTATCCATTGCAAACATACCTCCTTTATGTTTATATATTTTCAAACATTATACTGTAACGTTTTCAATATTTCAATACTCACACTATTTTCCTTCATTTACTGTAATTTAGATAGATGAATTGAACGCTAACCATGATCGGAACCGCGGTGTATAATACTCTTGAATATCAAATCTGTCCTTCGAGGTGAATCATATGGGCGCTTCTCATTATTTCCATGTTTCTGCAGACGGTATGCTTCATACTGCCGACACGGCTGTCGAGGCAAAGTCCCTGGTTCAGTCAGGTGGTTTTTCCTGGTTGCACTTTATTGAGCCGTCAGCCGATGACCTGGTACCATTGATCCGGTTGTTGGGACTGCATGCGCTCTCGGTTGAAGATGCCCTCGACAAGAATTCAATTCCGAAGATTGATATTTTTCCTGATACGAGCCTGGTCCTGATCAATGCATTCACGTATCAGGAAAATCAGTTGCAGGTTTATGAGATTGATCTGATCCTGGGGGAAGGTTTCCTTGTCAGTGTCGATCGAATTGGCCCAGATGGCAAACCGCTCCTCGATGGGATCACTGAAACAGCAGTATCCGCTCTGACGCACGAACATGTTCATCCTGCCTATATCATGCATGCGATTCTCGACTCCATTGTCGATCGGAAACTTCTAGCCATCGAACAGATCGAGGATGAGCTGGTGCAGGCAGAAGATGCTTTGTTTGAGCGATCGGCTGACTTTGATCCCAAGTCGATGCAGCACATCCGGCGTTCGCTCCTCCACATGCGCAAATCGCTTTACCATGAGCGTGAGGTTTTCACCAGAATCAGCCGGCATGACTGCCCCCTGATCCCAGATAAAGCGGTTTTCCATTTTCGCGACATCTACGATCACGTCATCCAGTGTTTTGAACTGGCTGAATCATTACGCGACATGGAAACGAGCCTGATGCAGATTGACTTGTCACTACGCAGCAACGAAATGGCCCTTGCGGCCAGCCGCACCAATAAGTCCGTCGGTCGGCTTACTTTTATCTCGACCATATTCCTGCCCCTGACCCTGCTTGCAAGTATCGGTGGTATGTCCGAATGGTCGATGATGACCGGTCCTGAAAACTGGCGCGTCAGCTATCCGCTGTTTTTACTGGCCATGGCTGTGATCGGAGCCGCCAGTTTTTGGTTGCTCCGATGGCTGGCCCGCCGCGACAGGTCGACGGATGGAAAGGGCAATTGATGACTGAGAGCGGCATGACCAATATTGGCATCATTGCTCATGTCGATGCCGGCAAAACAACCTTGACTGAGCAGTTGCTCTTCAGGAGCGGTGCGATCCTGCGCGCTGGCAGCGTCGATGATGGAACAGCACAGACTGACTATATGGATGTCAAGCGAAGTCGGGGAATTTCGGTAAAAGCGGCTACAACCTACATCCAGTGGCAAGGGCGCGAGATCAATCTGATCGATACGCCCGGGCACATAGATTTTGCAGCAGAAGTAGAGCGCAGCTTGCGGGTTCTTGATGCAGCGGTATTGTGCTTGTCTGCTGTTGAAGGCGTGCAAGCCCAAAGCGAGCAATACTATTTTGCTTTACGTAAGCTGGGCATACCGGTGCTCATTTTCATTAATAAAACGGATCGGATTGGCGCTGACGTCGCCAATGTCCGGCGCCAGATCCAGCAGATTCTTGGCCCGGAAACCATCTCCTTCACCGAAAGTGATTCCTGGCTGCCCTTTCTGGCTGATTATGAGCTAACGTTGGCAGATGCCTGGCTGGAAAATCGGCCAGTCACAAGGCAAGACCTTCTGGGTGCATTGACCAGGCAGAACAGGAGCGGCAAAATCCTGCCATATGTCATGGGCAGCGCCTTGAAAGGTGAAGGGATCGAAGATTTGCTTAGCATGATCTGTGCATTGGCGCCACCGGCAGAGGGTGACAGGGCAGGACCAGTTGCAGGTATCGTCTTCAAGGTCGAACATGACAAACGACTTGGCCGCATCGCATATGTTCGTTTGTACAGCGGGACCTTGAAAAACCGGGATACTGTTTCGAGCCAAAGCCGGGGTTCTTTTGGCAAGATCGTGCAGATCCGCAAGGCATCAGGGCGGAAAGCTGTTGATATCGGCGTGCTCAGTGCTGGTGATATAGCAGCGGTGTGCGGCTTGAACGATGTCGTCGCAGGCGATGCCATCGGAGATGAATCTCTGCTCCCACAGGTTTTAGTATCCGTTGTCCAGCCCTTGCTGCGCGTCAAGCTGCTCCCTGAGCGTGAGCAGGATTATACGAAACTGGCTGCTGCCTGTACCGAACTGGCAGCAGAGGATCCCAAGATGAAAATGATTTGGGAACCAGGCATTCGTCAGATGTTACTGCATGTCACAGGCACGATCCAGGTGGAAATCCTGGAAGCGTTGTTGCGCGACCGTTTTGGCTTGGCTGTAACCCTGGAGAATCCCCAGGTGATCTACAAGGAAACTCCGGTCCAGCCTGCTATTGGATCAGACGCTTACACCATGCCAAAACCGTGCTGGGCGGTTGTTACTTTTGCAATCGAACCGCTGCCCCTGGGTCAGGGTGTTATCTATACAAGCGCCATATCTGACATAAAAATCCGTGACCGCTATCAGGGACAGATCGAGCAAACAATTCCTCTTGCTCTTGAGCAAGGCCCCAGAGGCTGGGAAGTCACCGACATTAGAATCACCTTGATCGACGGTGAAGATCACCCGGTCCACACTCACCCGCTTGATTTCGCGACTGTAACACCAATGGCGCTGATGAAAGGGCTTGATGCTGCTGGAACCAGGCTGCTTGAACCAGTTCTGCGTTTCAGGCTGAC
>JAWSUP010000250.1:0-6264 GCA_033549405.1 Bacillota bacterium
CGGCAAACGCAGTGCCATTAAGATTGACTCCTGCAGCCAGGCTGCGCTGCTCCAGCTGCTCATCATCTTCGACGAGGCCATTGAGCAAATCTGTCAGGAAAGCCAGTCGGACATCGGATTCGTTATCCTGGAGGATCTGCTGGAGACGCTGGTTGTCCTCCTGCATCCGGTCCAGCATCTGGCCGATCAATGAAAACTCATTGTCCGTCTTGAGCGGGTTGTCCTGGTAAGCCCGCACTTTCCTGAAGAGGTTGCGCAGCGGATTGTAGGTGAAGGTCATGGACAAGAGGATGATCAGGATACCGGCAACAGCCACCACGCCAAGGGTCAGGAAGAAGCGGCGCTGCTGGTACAGAGCAGGCGCCATGACCTCGTCCAGGGGAGACAGGGAGAGAAACTGCAGGCCGCGGTAACCGCCGTCCAGGTACGTCACGACCGTCTCCGTGCCATCGATGGTCATCACGGACGAAAGCGGCTTTTGCCCTCTGTTCTGGCCTGTCTGCTCAATGGAGGCGATAATGGCGGCGAAGTCCGGTGTGCTGCGATCGGCTGCCAGCGACAGGATGGCATCGCCCTGGCTGTTCAGCATGTAGATTCTTTCATTTTTACGGCTGAAAATGCTGGCGAGCATGCCGCTGATCTTGGCTTCTTCAATAAAAAAGACTGCCGTTGCATAGGGCTCGCTGGTTACGGGGATCGGGTACACATAAATCATCAATTGTACGGTGGAAAGGACAAAGACGGTTGGCGCCGAAGGCAGGATGACCGGAAAACGGCTGTTATTCAGCAGCTCCAGCACCTGCGCGTCCGTCAGGCTGCCTTGTTCAAAGAAACTGTCCAGAAACTGGCCGGTTTTATAAGCCGTCGTACTGGTGTACAGGTACTCGCGGCCGCGGATGTAATAACCGATCTCATAGATGAAGCTGTTGGTCGAGCGATACTGGGCAAGCGACTTGATCGCCTGTACGGCGCCGTAGGGCGTTGAGGTTACAGCAAAAGGCCGCAGATCCTGGTTAACGTCAATATTGACGGCGATCTGCTCAAGCTCCTGCATCTTCAGGTTGATAACCGATGTGATTTCCGCCAGTTTCTGGCTGTTGGTCTGGATGATTTCGTTTTCGAGCGTTTTCTGGTATCCGTTCCAGGTCTGCTGCCCGATCAGGGCGACAGGCAGCAACAAGGCGACCATGTAGGTCAGCAGCAGTCTGTGAAGGAAAGGCAATCGCAAGCGTCTGCGCATGATGACCTCCCTGTTGCTTCAGTATAGGTGATACAGCCCCTAATCGCCACTTACCTCATGGATCCAGAGACTGAAATGGTGTTCCATGGCAGCCGGGATGCCGACACTGTCGCGCGCGCGGATCATGTCGACCAGCTCGGCATGCAGATCGATCATCCGCTTCCCGCCGTCGTGAGCGAGCATCTGTTCGATGGTCCGCCGGCGCGACGGGACGGTCAGCCGCTCGATCATGTTGCTGACCCGATCGATCAGGTTATTGTCCGTGATCCGGACCAACACGCGGTGAAAGGCGATGTCCGAGTCCAGGACCTGCCCGGCCGTGACATCCGGGTTATTTACGACTTGCTCGAGATGGCGGAAAGCGCGCTCGACCTGGCGCAACTGTCCGTCGTTGACCCGACGGATGACCACTTCGAGGATCCCTGTTTCAAAAACCCGCCTGAGCTCGACGATGTCCCTGGACGCGTCCTTTTCCATGATCAGCCCGTAGACCAGCGGATCGAGCATGTGGTCGTTGAAGCTGTCGCAGACGAACGTGCCCTCCGCCCTGCGGATCTGCAGCACACCCAAAGAGACGAGGATCTTGATGGCTTCGCGGACGGAGTTGCGGCCGACGCCGATCGACTCGCTCAACTCCAGTTCGGTCGGGATCTTGTCGCCAGGTTTGAGTTCGCCGTTGATGATGGCGTTGGTGATGCGTTCGACAATCCGCTCAACCACAGACCGTGTCGCCATGGGCTGCAGGATGCTGTTCATCGTCTCTTTTTCTCTCAATTGTTCCATATCGGCCCTCTGCTTTCATCTTCATGTACCTGGCCTATCGCATGCATAATCTGATCTGTTCAGATAAGCCATCAATGTCCCTTATCATACAACAGACATCGGGGTTCATTCAAGCAGTTCACGGGCGGCCGCTGTGATGGCGGCAGCCGAGATCCCGTAACGGTCCAGCAGTTCGTCCGGCATGCCGGAGCGGCCGAACGTGTCCCGCAGGCCGATTCTCCACAGCGGCAACGGATGGTGTTCGCCAATAAATTCGGCCAGGGCGCTGCCGAGACCGCCGTTGATCTGGTGGTCTTCGACGGTGATCACCGCCCTGACCTGGCGCAGTGCCTGCAGGATGCCTGCCTGGTCAAGCGGCTTGATCATGGTCACATCATAGACAGTACAGCCGATTCCCTGTTCAGCCAGCTGATCGGCTGCGTCGAGCACACGGTTCAGGATGAATCCGGTCGAAAAGATTGCGATGTCTTGTCCTTTGTCGGCAACCAGACGGATCCGGGCCGGATCATAGCCGGCTGCGACCGGCGCCCGGGCGACCGGTTCGCGGCCGCTGCCAAGGCGCAGATAGAGCGGTCCGGGGATTGAAGCGGACGCGATTGTCGCATGGTACACCGCGTCAGCATCGGCCGGAGACAAGACGGTCATGCCGGGAATGGCCCTGGTGATCGCCAGATCTTCATAAAACTGGTGGGTGACGCCCTCGCGCTCTCCGCCTAAAAGTCCGCCATTCAGGCCGACCAGTCTGACCGGCAGATTCGGATAGGCAATGAAAGTCCGCATCTGTTCGCAGGCACGCATCGTGATGAAACCGGCATAGGTCGTAACATAGGGGATCAGTCCCAGCGCGGCGACGCCGGCGGCGACATCGAGTGCGCCTTGCTCAGCGATGCCGGTTTCGATGACCCGCTCTGGCCAGCGCTCAAAAAACGGGGTTGCGCGGGCCGCTTTCAATGAGTCCGCTGACACCAGGACGTGGCGGCTGTCCGCGGCGCTCAGATCTGTCAGGGCCGCAATGAATGCCTCACGTGTGCTCTTGATGCTGTTCATAAACAGTCGCCTCCGATCGCCTTTTCTGCCGCATCCACTTCAGCCGCGGTCGGAACCCGCTTGTGCCAGGCGTTGTCGCCTTCCATGTAGGGGATGCCTTTACCCTTAATCGTATTGCATTCGATCAGGGAAGGCCGGTCCTTGACAGCATGTGCTTCCCGGACGGCCTGCTCGAGCGCGCGCAGGTCATGCCCGTCCACTTTCTGGGTGTGCCAGCCAAAGGTGGCAAATTTTTCCGCGATGGGGTAGATGCCGCTGACCGTCTCGACCGTACCGCCGCTTTGCATGTGGTTGCCGTCGACAAAAACCGTCAGGTTGCCCAGCCGGTGCATGGCGGCAATGGCCGCCCCTTCCCAGATGATCCCCTCGTTCAGTTCGCCGTCGCCGGTGATGACATAAAATTGGCTGTCCATCTGCTGCAGGCGGGCGGCAATCGCCATACCGGCCCCGATCGCGATCCCGTTGCCCAGGGAGCCGGTTGTCATGTCGACACCGGGCGTTTTGATCATGTCCGGATGTCCCTGCAGGTGGCTGCCGATGGCGCGCAGGCCGGACAGCTGTTCGACCGGGAAGTAGCCGCGTCTGGCCAGCGCCGCGTACAGCATGGGGCAGGCATGTCCCTTGGACAGAATGAAACGGTCGCGCCCGGGCCAGTCAGGCCTTTTCGGATCAATGCGCATAAGCCGGAAATAGAGCAACGTAACGATCTCCGTGATCGACAGGGCCGGTCCCGGGTGACCGTCGCCGCCGCTATGAACGCTGTGCACGACATCAAGGCGCAGCAGGTTGGCCATCCTGGCCAGGTCGGCATCGCAGAGATCTGAGCCGAACTGCCGGTTGTCTGCAGGTCTGGGCATAACGGATTCCATCAACGGTTCCTCCTTCGGTCAGTGACAGCCTCGAGTGCCTGACGCCAGGCTTTTTCAAACGAGGTGCGGAACAGGACGACCGGCCCATAGTGTTCATAGTCTGCCGGTTCCAGACCCTTGAGCCAATAGGCGCGGCGGAATTCGTCAAGCTGGAGCATCAGGCGATCGAGCACTGCCGGCGGGGTCGGCTGGAGGAAGCGCTGGACAACCGGCGGATCCTGCTTGATCAGGTCATCGGCAGTTCCCTTCCAATTGATGGTCACAAAGCCCTGTGCGCCGACGATTTCCGTAAAATGATGCAGACCGCGCGCGCCGCCGGCCATGAAATGGACCGGCGTCAGCCGCTGGCGCATCAGGTCATGAACTTTTTTGGAGACTGCGACACCGGCCTGCCAGAGGATATCGGGTTCGATATCGATTTTGTTATCCGCCACATAGTGCTGGAGGTATTCGTCAAAGATGCCCGGGATGTGGGCCAGGTAAGCGACCGGCCGAACGGCCAGATCGGCTGTCGCCTTTCCCCAGGCATCGCAGGCATCCATCGCCTGCTGGACAGACATCACTTCTGTCATGGTCAGCGTGATCCCCTGCGCGGCCAGTTCGGGGATCGCCTTGAGGCCTTCTTCGGTCACCGGCACTTTGGCCGACAGATTCGGGTAATTGCGGCAGTTGGCCACGCCCTGGCGGACAATGTTTGCGGCACGCTCATCGAACGGGTCACCCTGGATCGTCACATGGCCGCTGCGGCCATGGGTCTTCTCCCAGATCGGCAGAAAAATGGCCGCTATGCGCTCGATCAGCTGCTTCTGCAGCTCGATCAGCGCTTCATTGTCATCCGGATATGCGTCCAGAATATCGTCCAACAGGGAAAACACAGCTTCCGGACTCGCCTGCATCATTTTCCAGACATAAGAAGGATTCTGCGTGCAGCCGACAGCGCCGGCCTCAATGGCCAGCCTTGCCTCTTCCTCCGTGACATTGTTGATCCAGAAGCGCGTGGGCGTCTGATCGTGCACCCGATGAAAATAACTGTTAGCGTTCATCTTTTCCTCCTGAAACAAATCCTGCGGCAAGCCCGCCCATTTGTCATGTGTTCTGTTCTGCTGCGAAAAACCAGGGGATCTGGTCCGCCATCTTCTTGAAATAGAGCTCGGGATCAGGTTCACGGCAGAGGATCTCCAGGGCGATGCGGCAGTCGCGGCCCCTGTAGATTGTCTGCAGTCCATCAAAGATGCGCCTGAGCTCGGCCGGCGGGAAGGCGGATCCCGGGTAATCAAAACCAACATGCTTGTCGCCGTACATCGGATCGGACGGATCGTCGACGACACAGTTGGCAAAATGCAGATGGTCGCAACAATCGGTCGCCCGGCTGACTTCTGTCAGGAAATCCTCACCCTCCTCGCAGATATGCGCTGTATCCAGTGTCAGGGCAAAGTCAGGGATGGTCCGGCGCAGCCGCCGCGCGACAGCGGCCGACAGCCCCGTCGGCCCCAGCAGGTTGCGCGCATCTATCTGCGAGTCGCAGGGTTCGAGCAGCAGGCTGATCCCATATCGTCCGGCATGTTCCTGCAGTTCCGTCACTGAGCGGACAAACTGCTCGATGGCTGCATCTGCCAGCGTAGCTTCGGGATGGCGGCCGCTGTTGATCATGACGCTGCAGCAGCCCAGCTCATGCGCCTCATCGATGCAGCGATGGGTCAGTGCACAGGCGGCAGCGCGCTGCTCTTCATCGGGCGAACACAGGGATAAATCCTGACCCTTGAGCGGAATAACCGCGATATAGATACCCTGCAGACCGGATGATGCCAGGGCGGCCGCGACAGCGTCGCGATCGGTCCCCTCAAAATAGAATTCGACAGAATCAAGCGGCCACTCAGCTAAAAACGAAAGCGCCCGTGCAAAGGCAGATGCCTCATAGCGTGAGCGAGGGAACAGGACGGACAGGGCGATGCTGCGTTTGATATTCATGGCGCTTCACCTTTCATGGCCTCAAAGGACGACCCCAAAGATTGTTCCTTATCCTTTTTCATGCCTGCTGTTCTGCAGCCTGCTTCAAAGCCTGAGCGCCGAAACGCGGACTGGAATAAACTGCTTTACCGGTCTTTTCTGCCAGCCACGTTTCGCTGTAGGCCATGGATCCCTGGGCCATCAGGATGGCGTCGATCTGATCCAGCAGGGGTTCGCAGGTCTTGAGCAGAAGCGCGCGGAATTCATCTGGCGGCAGGCCAAAGGCGCCTTCTGCCAGGGCCGCTTCGATCTGCACTGGTTTGTTCAGCTGCGCGGATGCCAGCCGGACCAGGTTGATGGTCGGGTTCAGCGTTGACG
>JAWSUP010000250.1:6274-6594 GCA_033549405.1 Bacillota bacterium
GTTGACGGCAAGGTGGCCAGGACCGCGATCCGTTCATGGGCCAGCACAGCCTGCCTGGCCATCAGCTCGTCGATGCGGATCAGCGGCACACCGAGCTGCTGCAGCAGCGGCTGGGCGGCGGCGGCGACGTCGCCGACACTGGAACAGGCTGACAAGACCAGATCTGCACCGGCCGAGACGGCATCAAGGTACAGGCGGCTGAGGCGAACGGCGGCAAGTTTGGGCACGGCGCCCGCGGCGATGGCATCGCTCAGGACCGAGGGATCCTGAAACGAGATAAACTCGATGGCCTGATCACTGAATTGCGTCCTGATTTCGCG
>JAWSUP010000251.1:0-6555 GCA_033549405.1 Bacillota bacterium
ATGGCGGCGATTTCGGCGATTACCCTAATGACGGCGTCTTCTGTATCGATGGCCTGAACTTCCCAGACCGCAGGCCGCACACAGGGCTCCTTGAGCTTAAGAAGGCCTTGCAGCCAGTCAAGGTTGAGGCGGTCTCTCTGGAGCGGGGTCAGTTCCGCCTGACCAGCCGGCGGTTGTTTACGGACCTGTCAGATCTGGCCGGCCGCTGGTCGGTGCAGCGCAATGGGCAGGAGCTGGCGGCAGGAACGATCGACCTGACACAGACAGGGCCCGGAGAAACCAGCGATCTGGCTCTGGATCTGCCGGCGTCGGACAGCGAAGGCGACTGGCTCGTGACATTCAGCTTTATCCTGAGGCAAAACACCGCATGGGCCGGCGCCGGCCACCTGGTGGCTGTCGAGCAGTTTGTCCTGGCGCAGGCTGAACGGCTTACCGCTGCTGCGTGCGCGGCACGAACGTTATCGGTCAGAGCGGAAGATTGCCTGCTGATAATCTGCGGTGAATCCTTCAGCCTTAACTTTGATCTCGTCCATGGTCAGATGTCCGAGTACGCCTGGCAAGACCAGACGCTCATCAGCCAGGGGCTTGCACCAACCCTCTGGCGCGCGCCCACCGACAATGATATCGGCGGAGCGAGAATGGCTGCACAATGGCAGCGGGCCAGGCTGGACCATATCCAGAATCGGCTTGTGTCCTGTAGCTGGGAAGTGCATCCCGATCAGGTTATTATTCAATGTGCGCATGTTCAGGCGCCGCCTGTATTGAAGTCTGTCTGCCGGACCAAAAGTACTTACACGATCAAAGGCGACGGGTCGATCCAGGTGGATGTCCGGTTTGAACCGGATACGGACCTGGCTTATCTGCCGCGCCTGGGCCTGTGCTGGATACTGCCTGGTGATCTGAGACAGGCGGCCTGGTATGGACGCGGTCCACAGGAAAGTTATCCGGACAAAAAGTCGGCAGCTTTGATCGGGTTGTATCAGGCTGACGTGGCGGACCTGCACGAGCCATATGTACGGCCCCAGGAAAATGGCGCGCATGCAGACTGCCGCTGGTTGACGCTGACGGATGTGCGCGGCGTTGGCCTTCTCATTGCCGCGCGGACCGTATTCTCCTTCACCGCGCATGACTACCCGGACGAAGCTCTGACTGCAGCCGACCACGACCACGAGCTGGAATACGATGCCGATCACACGTGGCTGACGATCGACGCTGCCCAGAATGGGCTGGGCAGCAACAGCTGCGGACCTGAACCGCTGTTGCAGTACCGGCTACTGCCACGTCCCGCAGAACTCTCGTTTTGCCTGCGCCCCTATGGTGACGGCCTGCATGATCCGTTTGAACGGGCAGGCGTCTGGCCACGCTAAAACTGCATGATTGACCACATGACCGGTATGCCTGCAGAGCAGTGGCATACCGGTCTTTTTGTACAATGTCTGTGAATGATGACAAAAATGAAATAGAATTGTAATGAAGCTTTGCCCAATCTGGCATATAATGAACGTACAAGATATTGTATTTATCAACTTCGATGCCACTACATATTGGCATTTTATTCGCTCATGAAGACGTTTTTGCCGATCACAAACTGATGATGGTACCGGCAATGGGAGGCAGACACCATGATTACGCAGATCAGAAAAAGAGATGGCCGCATTGTTCCGTTTCACAGTGAAAAAATCACCTGGGCCATCTTCAAGGCCGCCAATGCTGTTGGCGGTGATGACTGGGGCAAAGCGGAGAATCTGACGATCCAGGTGATCTCGCTGGCAGACAGCCGTTACGGTGATACGATCATCGATGTTGAATGCATCCAGGACCTCGTTGAGAAGATCCTGATCGAAAACGGCCATGCCAAAACAGCCAAAGCCTATATCCTGTACCGGGAAAAAAGGCGCTCCGCCCGTGAAGCCAACGCACTGATCGGCGCCACCATCAACATGTTTTCCGACTATCTGGGCGACAAAGACTGGCAGATCCAGGAAAACGCCAATACGCAGCGCTCCATCAACGGCATGAACAATTATGTTCGTGAGACATTTACCAAGCAGTACTGGCTGCATGAAATATTTCCGACTGAGATCCGCGAGGCTCATCTGTCCGGTGACTTGCACCTGCACGATCTCGGCTTTTTCGGACCCTACTGTGCAGGCTGGGATCTCAGGCAGCTTCTGATGGACGGTTTCGGCGGCGTGCCCGGCAAGGTCGAGTCCAGTCCGGCCAAGCATCTCAGGTCCTTTTTGGGCCAAATCGTCAATTCTACCTTCACGACCCAGGGCGAGACGGCCGGAGCACAAGCCTGGTCATCGATCGACACCTTTTGTGCACCATTTATCCGCCATGACAATCTGACATACAACCAGATCAAGCAGGCGCTGCAGGAGTTCATATTCAACATCAATGTACCGACGCGCGTCGGCTTCCAGTGCCCGTTTTCCAACCTGACATTCGATATCATCGTGCCGCAGACACTGCGCAATGAACCGGTCATTATCGGCGGGCAGTTCACCGAAGAGACATATGGCGATTTTCAGGCAGAGATGGACCTGTTCAATCTGGCTTTCTGCGAAGTCATGATCGAGGGCGATGCCAAAGGCCGCGTCTTTACATTTCCCATACCGACGATCAACGTGACGCGCGACTTTGACTGGGACAGCCCTGTCGTCAACCGCTTCATGGAAATCACCTGCAAATACGGCATCCCCTATTTCTCAAACTATGTGAACAGCGATTTGTCACCAGAAGATGCCGTATCGATGTGCTGCCGATTGCGCCTTGACACAAGCGAACTGCGCAAGCGCGGCGGCGGCCTGTTCGGGTCCAATCCGATGACCGGCTCGATCGGCGTCGTGACGATCAACCTGCCGCGCATCGGTTATCTGGCGCGATCTGAATCCGAATTCAAGGCGCGGTTATGGCGCATGATCCATGTGGCCAAGGACAGCCTTGAACTGAAGCGCAAGACCATCGAGGAGCAGACAGCGCGTGGCCTTTATCCTTATTCTGCGCATTACCTCAGGGAGATCAAACGGCGGTCGGGCGCTTTCTGGACCAACCACTTCAATACGATCGGCGTTGTCGGCATGCACGAAGCCTGCCTCAATTTTCTCGGCGCTGATCAGGGCCTGACCACGCCGGGTGGCCAGGAATTTGCCGTCCGCATCCTGTCTTATCTGCGTGAACAGCTGCAACAGATCCAGGAAGAGACCGGACATTTCTATAATCTGGAAGCAACACCGGCAGAGGGGACGAGTTACAGGCTGGCCAAGCTGGATCGCGAACGCTTTGCCGACCTGATCGCTTCTGGCGAGGAAATTCCTTACTATACCAACTCCAGTCAGCTGCCGGTCGGGTTTACCGATGATATTTTCGAGACACTTGATCTGCAGGACGACCTGCAAAGTCTGTACACAGGCGGAACGGTGCTTCACTTGTATCTCGGTGAGCGCATTGCCGACACTGAAGTGGCCAAGCGACTGATTAAAAAGGTCTTCCAGAACTACAAACTACCATATATAAGCCTGACACCGACCTTTTCCATCTGTCCGGATCACGGCTATCTGTCTGGTGAGCAGTTCACCTGTCCGGAATGCGGACGCGACGCGGAGGTATGGAGCCGTGTTGTCGGCTATCTCAGGCCGGTGCAGAACTACCACAAAGGCAAACGTGAAGAATATCGCCAGCGGACAAAATATGTAGTTCGCAATGCCGAACTGGCATGATGCAGATCAGCGGGCTGGTCCGCACATCGACCGTAGACTATCCCGGTCTGCTTTCTGCTGTCATTTTCACGCCAGGCTGTAATTTTGACTGCTTTTATTGCCACAATCGACTGCTGATCGGCAGAGATGCCCCGCTGATGGACCTGGAGACTGTCATGGCTTTTTTGTGCAAAAGGCGCGGCATGGTCGAGGGAATTGTGATCAGTGGCGGGGAGCCGCTGCTGCAGCCTGACTTGTCCGCTTTCATGCAGACTGTCAAAGGCATGGGTTATCACATCAAGCTTGACACGAATGGAAGCCGGCCTTATTTACTGCAAAGCATTATCCGGGCTGATCTTGCCGACAAGATCGCTGTTGATTATAAAGCCCCCTGGACGCGTTATCCAGAGATCTGCGGCTGCCGGCCGGCAGATGCTGATGCGGTTCGCAGCAGCATCGATCTACTGGCCCAAAGTACAGTCGCATGGGAAGTGCGGACGACGGTGCCGCCCCAACTGTCAGCGGATGATCTGATCGAGATGGCAAGGACGGTCCGACTGCTCCCTGCATGGTATTTGCAACTTTACCGGCGCCCTGAGCAATTCAAGCAACAGGATCGGTTCCGTATCGATGCGCCTGGCTATACACCGTCTGATCTTGAGCGGTTGGCTGAGACCCTGCGTCCGCGGCAACCGTCTGTTTCCGTGCGCCTGTGACCCTGATGCCTGTTCATAGTTTGTTTGTTGCGGGTGCACAAATTATACTGTCGTCAATCTCTTATTTGTACAAGAAAATTCTGAAATGAAAACACGTTGTGGCTTGATGGCTGATTATGGTGTAAAATCCTTGTAGTCTGTCACGTTGCCTTCACAAAAAAACGAGCAGCGTGACACTGGAGGTTATCTCATGAAACGAACATCATGTCGACTGCTTCAGGTTTTTGCCATCCTGATCCTGACGTTTACAGCCATTATGGCAACCGGATGCAACTTTCTGCCTGTTGAGGAAGAAGAACTGGCCCCGCCCCTGATGCAACCGGCTAAAATCGAATACAAGACAGAACCGGCTGCGCGCGGGACCCTGATCCAGCAGTTGCGTCTGTCCGGATCCTTTGCTCCTGAAATTCAAAAATCAATGTCATTCGAAGAACAAGGCGGACGTCTCAAGATCAAGCATGTCCGGCTTGGCCAGGAAGTCAAGGCAGGGGATCTGATCGCCGAGTTGGACTCATCCAACCTGGCTTACCAGATTGCTATTCAGGAGATCGAGATTGAGAAGAGCAATCTCAACTTGAGCCAGATGCGTGCGAACGATGCCGGTTATTACGCCATTCGCAGGGCACAGCTTGACCTGAAGCAACAAGAGATGAGACTGGAGAACCTGAACAAGCAACTGACAGCAACCCAGATCGTCGCGCCGTTTGACGGTGAAATCACCTACATCATCAGCACTTCAATCGGCGAATACATCAATGCTTATCAGATTGTGGCCAAGGTCGCAGATACGAGTGAACTGGTCCTGGTGACAACCAACGACAAGGCTTCAGAACTGCCAATCGGCGTAGAGGTGACGGTCGAGTTCCAGAAAGAGGAACTGGTTGGCGAGGTAGTCGCCAATCCATCATCACTGTTCAATGATCCGGATGAACGGCTGCGCAAGGCCGCAATCGTCAAGATTGTCGGTGAGCTGCCTGAAAAAGTGTCTCTGGGCAGCGACGCGCGCATTGTTTATGTCCAGGATATCCGTGAGGATGTCATTATCCTGCCGCGCAAGCAGATCAACCTGATGAGCGGCCGGCGCTATGTCAATGTCCTTGAAGATGGTATCCGGGTGGAGAAAGATGTTGAGATCGGCCTGATGACTGACACAGAAGCCGAGATCATCAAAGGTCTGGATGAGGGCGATCTGATCATCGTCAATTAACAACCTTAAAGGAGGCCTTTCTGTGCTGGCACTTGTCTTACGTAAAATAATCAGCAACACCTGGAAAGTCCTGTGCCTGCTCCTTGGTTCCATTCTGGTCGTCGGCATGGTCTGCAGCATTCCCATCTATACAAATGGCATCCTGCAGCGACTGCTGACAAAGGACTTGGAAAAAGTACAGGCAAACAACCAGCGTTATCCCGGATATCTGGTCTTTTCCAGTAATTATAATTATGTCAACAATCAAGCCGCAGATATTGCCATGAGCGAGCTGCGCCGAGAGCATGCCCAGATTGTCACTGACATGCCGGTGACACCGAAGGCGACGCTTGAGTCGCTGCAGATCACAAACCTTTATTATATGTATGAAGCCGCCAAAGGCCTACAGCGCCAGAGTTTTACGACCTATGGCCTGTCTGACTTCACAAGCCGGGTCAACATCGACATGGGTCGCATGTACCAGCCGACGATTTCCGACGGCGTCGTGGAAGCGATCGCGACTGATGCGGCCTTCAAGAACCTGGGCTTGCTGCTGAATCAGGAATATGAAGTCTACAGCTATAAGCAAAAACGCGATGAACCTCCGCTGTTTACAGTCCGTATTGTCGGCCTTTTTTCATCGTCCGATAACCAGGACCTCTACTGGTACCAGCATATCAATACGTTTTCCCAGTCTGTCGTCATCGATCCTGCTGTTCTGGAACAGCTGACTGTCGATTACCCGACTCTGAATGTCGGTGAACAACAGCTGATCGCTGCTTTTGATTACTATCAGTTCCGGATCCAGGATGTTGATCTGATCGAGAGCATCCATGAGCGAGGCAGAGAACTGGCGGAGATCAACACACGCACGACGCGATTTGTATCGACGTTCGCAGCCGTCATTGAGCGATATGTCATTCGGGAAGCGGAATTGAAGCTGACTTTACAG